>NZ_JBSFVR010000670.1:0-1900 GCF_053592415.1 Streptomyces sp. NPDC002690
GTGGGGCGATCCGGTCCGCACCGGGCGCCACTGCCCGGTCCTTCGCCGTCCCCGCGCCCAGGCCCGCCGTCCCCGGGGACGCGGCGGAGATCGCGCGTCTGAAGTCTGCGTACGCGTCCCGCGAGCGGCTCTCGCCGGAGCGGCTCGCCACGACCCGGACCCTGCTGGCTGCCCGTCTCACCGCGGCCGGCAGCGCGGTGGCCTATGTCGTCGACGCCCCGGAGGGCGGCGGGCTGGCCAGTTGCGCGCTCGCTCTGGTCCACCCCGTGTTCCCGTCGCCCGGCTCCCCCGAGGGTCTCGCGGCACACGTGGACGTCGTCGCCACCGAGCCCGCCCACCGCGGGCGCGGCCATGCCCGCGCGGTGCTGGACGCGCTGCTGCGGCATCTGGAGGAGCTGGGCGTCACCGAGTACGCGCTCCACACGGGCGGCGAGCCGGTTTCGTTCTACGAGCGGTTCGGCTTCTTCCACGACCCGGCGCTCCTGCGGATGACCAGATCTCCCGTACGGCGGCCCGTGGACCCGGCGGGTCTGTCGACCGCCCAGTTCGCGGAGACGGTCATGCGCGCCACGGGGTTCGCCGGGCTGTACTTCACCGACGAGGACGGCAATCCCCTGCAGCTCCACGCGGTGTACTCCGCCTCGCACCCGTGGCAGGTTCCCGGCGGCACGATGGACCCGGGCGAGCGTCCCTGGGGCACCGCCGTGCGGGAGTGCCGGGAGGAGACCGCGATCGTGGTGGACGGCCCGCCCCGCAGGCTCCTGGCCGCCGTCTACGGGCTGCCGGGCGCCCAGTGGCCGTACAGCACCTTCGGGTGCGTCTTCGACGGCGGGAGCCTGACGCGCGCTCAGATCGAGGCCGTCGTCCTGGACCCGGCGGAGCACGACGAGGTGCGCGTGCTGCCGTTGGAGGAGTGGCGGGACATCATGCCGGACGGCGACTACCGCAGGCTGCTGGCGATCGACGAGGCCCGGCGGTCGGGCGGGACGGCGTACTTCGACACCTGGGACTGGGAAGCCGAGTGAAGCGCCGGACGTGACCCGCGGCGGTCATGATCGTTCGCAGGGCGTGATCCGTCTGACGGAGAGGGATCACTTCCCCCCGCGCCAGAGAGACCGGTAACGCAGCATGAACATCAGTACCCGTCCCGTCGTGAGCCGTACGGCGGTCGCCTTCGCCGTCACCGCCGTCCTCTCCCTGGGGTCCGTGGCCGCGGCCGACGAATCCCAGGGCTGGAAGGGCGAGGGCGGCCTCACCCTGACGGCCGACGAGAACAACCAGGTCGATGCCTACCTGGACCACGCCCGGCAGGCGGAACGCACCATCAGCGTGCAGGTGCGTACCGCCGCCGCGCTCTCGGGCGCGGAGATCATCGGCTTCGACCAGCGCCTGAAGTCGCCCGACTCGCTCAAGCGGAAGGTCGCCACGGCGCTCGGCGAGCGGTCCGGCCGCAATGTCGCCACCGTGCTGGCCGGCATCACGGACGCGGTGCGCTACACCGTGCAGTGGCAGGACGCCGCCTACACCGTCGGTGTCACCGACGCCTCGAACACGCTCGACGCCTTCGGCAACGACAGCACCAAGTGGTCGAACACCTGGGGCCGTACGAGCGGGTACAAGGCCCTCAACACCGGTTGGCGGGCGCCCCGTTCGGGGCAGCTGTTCGAGATCCAGTTCCACACGCCCGCCAGCAAGCACGCCCAGGAGGTCACCCACAAGCTGTACGAGGAGCAGCGCCTGCCCTCCACCGGCGCCGCCCGCAAAGAGCAGTTGCAGCGTGAGCAGGACTCCGTCTTCGATGCCGTGCCCGTGCCGAGCGGCGGCGGCGAGAGCGCGCTGTCCGAGCGCGACGTGGCGGCGATCGAGCGCCTCGTCCGTGTGAAGGCCCCGGACGAGCGGC
>NZ_JBSFVR010000671.1:0-1867 GCF_053592415.1 Streptomyces sp. NPDC002690
CAGGGCCGCCCAGCGCGCCGCCGACGACGCCCGCCGCACCGCCCGCGCGCTGCGCGCCGAACGCGCCGAGATCGCGGGCGCACCGGAACCCCTGCCCGAGCCCGGTGAGCACACCGCCCGCCAGGCGCTGCCCACCCTCCGCGAGGCCTACCGCGCGGCCTCCCAGCTGTACGAGAAGGTGGGCGTCGGCGCGGACCTCCGCGCCGAACAGGCACGGGCCGAGAGTGACGAGAGCGCCGCCCTCCTGGAACTCGACCGCCTCAGCAACAAGGTGCGCACCCGCGCCGCCCAGCTCCTCGAAGGCACCGACGGCGCCGACAGCCCCTCCCGGCAGGCGGCGGCGGCCCGCGCCGAATCGCTCGTCCAGCTCCTGGAGACCCGCGCGTCCACCGCCAGCGAACAGCTCGGCCGGCTGCGCGGCGAAGCCGAACGCCTCGCCCCCGCCGACGAGTCGCCGCACCACACCGAACTGCCCGAGGAACTCGTCCCGGCCGACGCCGAAGCCGCCCGGACCCTGTTCCGTACCGCCACCGGCGAACTCGCCGCCGCCACCGCGTCCCTGGACACCGCGCGTGCCGCGCACGCCGAGCTGCTGCACGCCCACCGCACCGCCGAGGACTCCGCGGGCGGCTTCGACGAGACCGCAGCCCTGCTGCGCGACCTCCTGCGCGACCACGGCACCGAGGACGAGGAAGACGGCCCCGAGCCGCACCCCGGCACCCTCGAAGAGGCCCGGACCTCCGCCGCCGAGGCCCGCCGCTCACTGCGCGGCTGCGCGGCCGACCTCTCCGCCGCCGAGGCCGCGGTCAGGGAGGCGAGCGACATCCTGGTACGCCACGCCAACTCCACCCGCTACGAGCAGGTACGCACCCCCGCCCGCCAGCAGATCCGCGAACTCCCCGCCTCCGCCCTGCCCGAGCACGCGCAGAAGTGGGCCGACGCCTTCGCCCCCCGGCTGCGCGTCCTCACCGACGAACTCGCGCAGCTGGAACGCAACCGCGACTCCATCACCGACCGGCTGCGCGGCCTGGTGGAATCGGCCCTCGCCACCCTGCGTTCCGCGCAGCGGCTGTCCCGGCTGCCCGAGGGACTGGGGGAGTGGTCGGGACAGGAGTTCCTCCGCATCCGCTTCGAGGAACCCGACCAGGCCACGCTGACCGAGCGACTCGGCGAGGTCATCGACGAGGCGACCCACTCGGCCCTCAAGAAGAACGCCGACCTGCGCCGCGACGGCATGTCCCTGTTGCTGCGCGGAGTGGAGGCCGCGCTCCGGCCCAAGGGCATCGCGGTGGAGATCCTCAAGCCCGACGCGGTGCTGCGCGCCGAACGCGTCCCCGTCGGACAGATGGGGGACGTCTTCTCCGGCGGTCAGCTGCTCACCGCGGCCATCGCGCTGTACTGCACCATGGCCGCGCTCCGCAGCAACGACCGTGGCCGCGACAAGCACCGGCACGCCGGCACGCTCTTCCTGGACAACCCCATCGGCCGCGCCAACGCCACGTACCTGCTGGAACTCCAGCGCGCGGTGTCGGACGCGCTCGGCGTCCAGCTCCTCTACACGACGGGGCTGTTCGACACGACGGCGCTCGCCGAGTTCCCCCTGGTGATCAGGCTCCGCAACGACGCGGACCTGCGGGCCGGGCTGAAGTACATCAGCGTCGAGGAGCACCTGCGGCCGGGCCTGCCCCAGCAGGACCCGGAGGGCGAGACCGTGCACGGGGAGATCACGGCGACCCGGATGTTCAAGCGGAGCACGGAGCAGCCAACGGGCTGCCGTCAACAACGGCACCGAACCCCGGACCGTCGAGCTCACCACCGAGTCCGCCCGGATGAACTTCCGCACCCTCTACGGTGGTTCGGCCACCGT
>NZ_JBSFVR010000672.1:0-1864 GCF_053592415.1 Streptomyces sp. NPDC002690
ATCGGGGTGTCCGGGTCGGGACGGTGGGAGTAGAAGATGTCGACGTACTCCAGGCCCATCCGTCCGAGCCGACTCGGCGGCCCGGTCCCGAGAAGCGGCCCCGGTGCTTTCGTCAGCGGACTGCGACATGCTCTGTTCCTTCCGTCGTGGTCGTCGGCAGGGCCCCCGGCCAGCGAAGTGCCGCCGAGCCCCAGGTGAGTCCGCCGCCGAACGCGGTGATCAGCACGTGGTCCCCCGCTCTCAGGCGCCCCTGTTCCTCGGCGTCCGCCAGCGCCAGCGGGATGGAGGCGGCACCGGTGTTGCCGACCCGGTCCACGTGGGTGACGCAGCGGTCCGGCCCGATGCCGACACGCTGGGCAACGGCGCTCATGATGCGGCCGTTGGCCTGGTGCGGCACGAAGTGGTCGACGTCGGCGGGCTCCCAGCCCACCGAGGTCAGGAGCGCCCGGCAGGAGGCGGCCATGCGCAGCACGGCGTGCTCGTAGACCGTGCTGCCCCGCATCCGGAAGAAGGCGTCCTTCGCGGCGGGCGGTCCACCGGCGGCACGGGCGCGCGCGCCGCCTCCGGGCACGGTGATCAGATCGCGGCCCGTACCGTCGCTGCCCAGGTCGAAGGCGAGGAGTTCACCAAGGTCTCCGCTCCGGCCCGCGGCGACCAGCGCGGCCCCCGCCCCGTCACCGAAGACCACCCCGGCCGCCCGGTCCCCGGGGTCGAGCCAGGTGGAGTAGACGTCGGCGCCCACCAGCAGAATCCGGCGGTAGAGGCCGGAGGCGACCAGCCCGTGGCAGACGGCGAGTCCGTAGACGAAACCGCTGCAGACGGCCGCGATGTCGAAGGCGGGGACCGTGCCGAGACCGAGCCGGGCGGCGAGGGCGGGCGCGGTGCCCGGGCAGAGGTGGTCGGGGGTGGCCGTGGCGAGCACCAGCGCGTCCACCGGTCCGGGCGCGGACCCGTCCACGAGCCGGCGGGCCGCCTCGTGGGCGAGGTCGCCGGTGGAGAGGCCGGGACCGGCCCGGTGCCGGCTCACGATGCCCGTACGACGACGCACCCACGCGTCGTCCACGCCCCAGGCTTCGGGCAACGCGTCATTGCCCACCGGCTCTCCCGGCACCCATCCCGCGACGCCTTCCAGCACCGCCGTACGCACGCCGCCGCCACCGGCGCCCGCCGCCGCCCGTCCGCTCGCCACCCGTCGCCCCGCTCCCCTGATCGGCCCGTACCCTGTCATGCGAACGGCGCAACACCCGGCGAGGATGCGTTCGATACCGCCGAACGGGTGACTGACGTTCGCCTGTACGAGTGGAGATCGGCCCAATCGGTGGCGGAGTGCGCCTCGGTCGCCGCACTTTCGGCCGGCGCGCCCCGGCCACCGCCCCCGGAACTCCCGAACCACCCCGCGACAGCGCGCCGGAGCTTCAGGAACCGTCCTCATGGCCCGCGTCTCCGTACCGCCGTTCGAACTTGGCGATCTGTCCCTCCGCGTCCACGACGCGCGCCTGGCCGGTGTGGAAGGGATGGCTCTCCGCGGAGATCTCGACGTCGACGACCGGGTAGGTGTGGCCGTCGTCCCATTCGACGGTCTGCTCGCTGGACGCGGTGGACCGCGTCAGGAAGGCATAGCCGGCCGACCGGTCACGGAACACGACGGGGCGGTAGTCGGGGTGCTTGTCCTTCTGCATGGCTGGCTCCCGGAGATGGAGGGGCGGTTGGCCGGTCCCGTCCCTCCTCTTCCGGCCGGAAGGGCGAGGCGGATGCCCGGTTCTGACCACTTTCGCCAGCCCGACCCCGGGACGCGATCCCTGACCGCCCGTACGGGGCGCGGACGGGCGCGGCCCGGGCGACGCGGGCGGCGAGCCTCCGGGCC
>NZ_JBSFVR010000673.1:0-1851 GCF_053592415.1 Streptomyces sp. NPDC002690
GGATGGGTAGGGGAGCGTCGTGTGCCGGGTGAAGCAGCCGCGGAAGCGAGTTGTGGACGGTTCACGAGTGAGAATGCAGGCATGAGTAGCGATACACACGTGAGAAACGTGTGCGCCGATTGACTAAGGGTTCCTGGGTCAAGCTGATCTGCCCAGGGTAAGTCGGGACCTAAGGCGAGGCCGACAGGCGTAGTCGATGGACAACCGGTTGATATTCCGGTACCCGCTTTGAAACGCCCAGTACTGAATCAGGCGATGCTAAGTCCGTGAAGCCGGCCCGATCTCTTCGGAGTTGAGGGTAGTGGTGGAGCCGATGAACCAGACTTGTAGTAGGTAAGCGATGGGGTGACGCAGGAAGGTAGTCCAGCCCGGGCGGTGGTTGTCCCGGGGTAAGGGTGTAGGCCGTGTGGTAGGCAAATCCGTCACACGTTAAGGCTGAGACCTGATGCCGAGCCGATTGTGGCGAAGTGGATGATCCTATGCTGTCGAGAAAAGCCTCTAGCGAGTTTCATGGCGGCCCGTACCCTAAACCGACTCAGGTAGTCAGGTAGAGAATACCGAGGCGTTCGGGTGAACTATGGTTAAGGAACTCGGCAAAATGCCCCCGTAACTTCGGGAGAAGGGGGGCCATCACTGGTGATCCGATTTACTCGGTGAGCTGGGGGTGGCCGCAGAGACCAGCGAGAAGCGACTGTTTACTAAAAACACAGGTCCGTGCGAAGCCGTAAGGCGATGTATACGGACTGACGCCTGCCCGGTGCTGGAACGTTAAGGGGACCGGTTAGCTGACTTTCGGGTCGGCGAAGCTGAGAACTTAAGCGCCAGTAAACGGCGGTGGTAACTATAACCATCCTAAGGTAGCGAAATTCCTTGTCGGGTAAGTTCCGACCTGCACGAATGGCGTAACGACTTCTCGACTGTCTCAACCATAGGCCCGGTGAAATTGCACTACGAGTAAAGATGCTCGTTTCGCGCAGCAGGACGGAAAGACCCCGGGACCTTTACTACAGTTTGATATTGGTGTTCGGTTCGGCTTGTGTAGGATAGGTGGGAGACTTTGAAGCGGCCACGCCAGTGGTTGTGGAGTCGCCGTTGAAATACCACTCTGGTCGTGCTGGATGTCTAACCTCGGTCCGTGATCCGGATCAGGGACAGTGTCTGATGGGTAGTTTAACTGGGGCGGTTGCCTCCTAAAGAGTAACGGAGGCGCCCAAAGGTTCCCTCAGCCTGGTTGGCAATCAGGTGTTGAGTGTAAGTGCACAAGGGAGCTTGACTGTGAGACCGACGGGTCGAGCAGGGACGAAAGTCGGGACTAGTGATCCGGCAGTGGCTTGTGGAAGCGCTGTCGCTCAACGGATAAAAGGTACCCCGGGGATAACAGGCTGATCTTCCCCAAGAGTCCATATCGACGGGATGGTTTGGCACCTCGATGTCGGCTCGTCGCATCCTGGGGCTGGAGTCGGTCCCAAGGGTTGGGCTGTTCGCCCATTAAAGCGGTACGCGAGCTGGGTTTAGAACGTCGTGAGACAGTTCGGTCCCTATCCGCTGTGCGCGTAGGAATATTGAGAAGGGCTGTCCCTAGTACGAGAGGACCGGGACGGACGAACCTCTGGTGTGCCAGTTGTCCTGCCAAGGGCATGGCTGGTTGGCTACGTTCGGAAAGGATAACCGCTGAAAGCATCTAAGCGGGAAGCCTGCTTCGAGATGAGTATTCCCACCCCCTTTGAGGGGTTAAGGCTCCCAGTAGACGACTGGGTTGATAGGCCAGATGTGGAAGCCCGGTAACGGGTGGAGCTGACTGGTACTAATAGGCCGAGGGCTTGTCCTCAGTTGCTCGCGTCCACTGTGTTG
>NZ_JBSFVR010000674.1:0-1829 GCF_053592415.1 Streptomyces sp. NPDC002690
CGACTACGACTACATCGTGATCGACTGTCGGCCCTCGCTCGGCCTGCTCACCGTCAACGCCCTGACGGCCGCGCACAAGGTGATCGTGCCCCTGGCCCCGTACCGCCCCCGCCGCGTCCGGCCACCGGCCTCCCGCCCTACTTCAGCGCGAGCACCACCGCGTCCGAGGGGGACGCCCAGACGGTCCGCGCTTCCCCGAAGCCGGACGCGAGCAGCGTACGAGCGTGCCAGTCGGGCGAGGGGGTGTCACCTTCGGCGTGCTCGCCGTAGATGACGAACCGTTCGGCGGTCGGTCCCGCGAGGGCCGGATCCTTCGCGGCCAGGGCCCACCACTCGGCCCAGTCGAGTGCCCCCGCCGCCTTCGCGCGGTCCATGGCGGCGTGCCGGTGGGCGCGCTCGGCCGCGTTGACGCGGGGAGTGGCCGGGTCCGTCATGTGGTCCGCGTTCATGAACACCCCGCCGTCCCGGACCAGTCGGCCCAGCTGCCCGTAGAGCGCGGCGAGCGGCTCGCTGGGGAGCCAGTGGAGCGCCGTGGCGGTGAGTACCGCGTCGTACGAGGCGCGGGGGAGGGCCTCGGTCCAAGCGGGGGCCTTGAGGTCGGCGGTGACGAGGGTGACCCGGTCGTCGCCGTCGAACGTGCCGCGTGCGATGGCGAGCAGCGCGGGATCGAGATCCACTCCGGTACTGGTGGCGTTCGGGAACCGCCGCAGCAGCCGGTCCGTGATACTTCCCGTACCGCAGGCGAGGTCGAGCACGCTCGGCTCGGGGCCGACCACGGCCTCGACCATGTCGAGCATGATCCGGAAGCGTTCTTCGCGGTCCGGCATGTACCACTCCTGCTGGCGGTCCCAGCTCTCCTGCCAGGACCGCCAGTCGGTGCCCGCCGCCGTGTCCGTCACTCGGGTGTCCGTCATGTGACCCCTCCCGTTCCGATGTAATGGTCATTTTGGTCAATCAACCATTACACTGCTGACTACAGGGAACTTTAGACCGACGCCGTAAGGACGACAAGTGGAACTGGCCTATTACTCGGACTACGCCGTGCGTCTGGTCAACACCGAGGAGCCGGCCCGCAACAAGGACGTGCTCACCTCGGTCGACGCCGTCCGTGAACTCTTCGCCGGCAATTCCCAGGCGGCCCGGCGGGCGACCGACGCCGACGTGACCCGCTTCCGTTCCGTACGGGGCCGGCTGCGCGCGGTCTTCGAGGCGGCGGACGGGGGCGACGAGACACTCGCGGTCGACCTGCTGAACTCCCTGCTGCTGGAGTTCCCCGTCAGTCCCCAGATCTCCGGCCATGACACCCTGGACGGCACCGGGAAGCCGGACTGGCACATGCATCTGGCGGACCATCCGTCCAATGCCACCGCCGGATACGCCGCCATCGCGGCGATGGGGCTCGCCTTCCACCTCACCACCCACGGAGTCGACCGGCTGGGCCTCTGCGAGGCGCCCCCGTGCCGCAACGCCTACCTGGACACCTCCACCAACCGATCGCGGCGCTACTGCTCCGACCGTTGTGCGACCCGCGCCAACGTCGCCGCCTACCGGGCCCGCAAACGCCTGGAGGCCGACCGGTCCGCCGGCAACGGCCGTGCCGCCGAAGCCGCCCAGCCGAGCACCCCCAGCGGCGAACGCTGATCCTTCCTCAACGGCCGGAACCGCAGGTGCGCCCTGGCCAGCACGAGATCCTCCGGGACGGTTCCGTACACCGTGCTGTCCCCGCCCGCGAACGTGTTGTCGGCCAGCACCCACCAACCGCCCGGGCGGCGCTCGGTGGCCCGCTTCACCACCAGCAGATCCTGCTGGAAGGGGTGGCGCAGGATCAC
>NZ_JBSFVR010000675.1:0-1822 GCF_053592415.1 Streptomyces sp. NPDC002690
CGGAGCGCCCGCGCGCCCGCGTCGGGCAGTGCCCCGCCCGGCGGCGTTCCCCCGGGCAGCGTTCCCCCCGGCAGCGCCCCGTCGGGCAGCGCCCCCGCCTGAGCGCCACTGTCCGGCGTGCCGCTGTCCGGCGTGTGCGCGGTGGCCGCGTCCTGCCCGGCTCGTTCGTACACGGTCATGGTCCCCCTCCAGATCGCTCATCGCTCGGTCCGATGTGTCACCACCGTGCACCACGCCACTGACAATCGGTTCCTCACTCACCGTCACCGCAGGTCAGCGCGATTGTCAGTGGGGGGCCCTAACGTCGTCGCCATGCTGCTGTCTCATGAGGGAGAGTCCGCGCGGACCACCGATCCGGTGGGGCGCGCGCCCGCCGCACCGGCCGACGCCGAGGCGGCGCGCAAGCGTGCCGCGCGGAGGGCCGACCGGATCACCGACGGGGCACGGGAGTTGGAGGATCGCCTCGCCGATCTCCTGAGCTCCGGACTCGCGGTGTCCGACCAGTCCGGTGGCGACCGCTGGGAGGAGACCGCCGCCCGGATGGTCGACGCCCAGGCTCCCGGACTCGCGGCGAGGGTCCGGGAGTTGGGTGCACTGGCCTCCTCCGGTCCGGGGTGGCCGGCCCGGATGCTGGAGGAGTGCGGGCTGCTGCATCTCCTCAACACGGCCTGGCTGCACCGTGATCGGCTGCCCCCGCCCCTGTCGGCGACGGTCCGCACCCGGGTGGGGCTGCCGTCCGCGGCGACCGGCCCGCCGGTGCGCGACCGCTGGCAGGTGCTCGCCCAGTACGACCTCGTGGACGGCAAGCTCGTCACCCGCCGTATCTGGCTGCGCGGAGCCGAGTCGGGCCGCATGGTGGTGCTGCTCTCCTACGGCGCGGGGGGCCGCGCCCCGGAGTGCTCCCTTCCGGTGGGCGCGGTCCTGGAGGCGGAGTTGACGCCCCATCCGGGCTCGGGGCACCGGGCCGAGCTGGGGCCGGTGTCCGGCACCCCGGAGCCCGCCCCCGCACCCCCAGCGGGCGTCTCCCCGGCCGAGGCCCTCGCCGGGTACGGCCGTGCGCTGGGCGAGGACCCCTGGGCGCAGAGGCATCCGGTGGTGCTGGACGCGGTGATACCCGTCCCCTCCGCAGGCCGCTGGCAGCTGGCCGACGAGGGGACCGGGACCGCCCTGCCGATAGCGGGGGACCCTCGTTCCCGGCCGGGCCTCTGGCGGCTGGCCGCACTGTCGGGCGGCGGCCCGGTCACGGTCTTCGGCGAACTGGGCCCGCGCGGCTTCGCCCCTCTGACGGCTTGGCCCACCGGCGAAAGCGACGGCTCCGGGCGCGGAGACGGCGTCGGTCCGGTCGAGACCGTGATCCTGACCTGATCATCGGGCGCGCCGACCGGAAGGCCCACCCAGGACCTCTCCGTCACCACACCCCCCTGCCCGTCACCACGCCCCTCTCCGTCACCACGCCCCTCTCCGTCACCACACCCCCTGCCCGTCACCACGCCCCCTCCCGCGCCCCCGCCCTCTCCTTACCCGTACGTGTCCCCGCCTGCCGGAGGTGAACCCATGCCCGCCACGAACTCACCGACTCCCGAGCCCGGTCGCCCGGATCACGACCGCCCCCGCGCCACCGCTCCGGACCCCGCCGACGCCCGGCACCCGGCCGACTCCCCGCCGCTGCCCGGGCAGAGGTACGAGCACTGGGACGAGCTGGTCACCCGAGCCCTCCTCGGTACGGACCGCCGCCCGCACCGTGACCGCGAGGACCAGCAGGGCCATCGCCAGCCGCCGGAGCACCTGTTGGAGCGGCGGCAGGGCGCCCTGCGTCGGCATG
>NZ_JBSFVR010000676.1:0-1811 GCF_053592415.1 Streptomyces sp. NPDC002690
CGGTGTGCTCCACGTCGCAGGTGCCGCCCGCCTCGGCGGTGATCTCCTTAACGAGCAGCAGCCCCCGGCCGCCCGTCTGGGCGTGGTCGGCCCCGGGGCGCACGCCGACTGGAGGCGGTCCCTCGTTCCTGGCGAGCGGGCGACGGCGACTACGGCACCTCGCCGCGTCACCGGGACGTCCGCCACGACCCCCGGCCGCGTCACCGGAACGTCCGCCACGACCCTCGTCCGTGCGTATGCCGCACGTGGCCACTCCTCTCCTGACGCACCGCGCCTGACCCCGCGCACCGGTCCGCCGCGACCCGCGTTCCGGCCGTTGGGTGTTGACGAATGGCTGACGGAGCCGTTGGCGGAGTGGTTTGGCAAAGCTATTCGGCGAAGAACCCCCAGCCCCTCTCGCCGGCCACCTGCTGGAGCACGCGCGCCGCGTGGCTGTCGCCGGCCGCGGTCACCGCGAGACGCTCGCGCGGCGGCCTGCTGGTGGGAAGCGGTCGCCACACCAGATGCGGCTCCCGCTCCACGGCACGGCGGGGTCGCAGCGCCACCAGGTCGGAGGTCGTCTGCAGCGCGTGCAGGAACAGGGCGTGCTGGTCCTGGTCGACCGGGTGGAGCACCGAATTCCAGCCCAACCGCGCCAGATGGGCGGGGACCGTGTCCGCGAACCCGGGCGCGCATCCCTCGTCGTACCAGAGCAGGCGCTGGCGCGCGAGGTCGCTCCAGGTCGGTTCCGTACGTGCGGCGAGCGTGTGCTCCCGCGCCATGACGACGCCGAGCGGTTCGTCCCAGACCACGGCGGCAACCAGGTGCGGCGAGAGGATCGGCATGCGCACGATGCCGAAGGAGAGTTCTCCCCTCCTCAGCAGGTCGTCCTGGTCGGCCACTGGGACCGAGCGCATCCGCAGCCGCACCCCGGGGTCGCACCCGCCCTGCGGACCGCCGCCGGGCAGCCCGCTCTGCACTTCGATGAGCACGTCGGCGGGGACCCCGCCGCAGACGCCTACGGACCAGACCTGCGGGGCGGGGGACACGGCCGCGATGGCCGAGCGCAGCTGGCCGGGAATTCCCTGGATTTCCCGGAGGAAAGCCCGGCCGCCAGCCGTGAGTTCAACCCCGCGCGAACTACGGATGAACAGCGCGGCTCCCACGCGCTTTTCCAGTCGGCGTATTTGCTGACTGAGGCTCGGTTGCGAGATGCGGAGTTGTTGGGCGGCAGCCGATACGGTCCCGCTGCGTACCACTGTGAGGAAATACCGGAGATGCCTCATGTCGAAGTCGTCGACATCCTGCGCGTCGGACACCGCGCGATGGACGGCGTCGGTCACCGCGTCCGGCATGTCGTAGCCAGGACCGGCCCCCACCGGGGCGCGTTGGCCCGCCCACTCGTCAAGCACGCTCATCCACTTCCTCCAAAGTGTCGCCGCTCCTGCCCCGCAGGAGCGTGCCCAGTCGGCTCCACGTGCACTGCTCGCAGCATGGCAGTAAATTCCTTCTCGAAGGTATTTTTTACGCACCCGAAACGGCATCGTCTTCTCCGAGTCCCGCCACCGACACCTGATGGGCGGACAACGCCGTGAAGAGGAGCCGCCAGAGCGGCTCCACCACGGGAGTCCCCTCACACGCGCCGCTCTGGGCGGGCGCGTGCAGCAGCCCGTAGATCACCGTCATCAGCAGGTGGGCGACGAGGCTCGGCGAGTACGCCGGAAAATCGCTGTCGCGCTGCGCTCGGCGCACCAGGGCCACCAGGGCGTTCTGCACATCGGTGAGCACGTCGGCGAAGGCGCAGCCGAAAGCCGGGCACTCGGACGCGAGGC
>NZ_JBSFVR010000677.1:0-1792 GCF_053592415.1 Streptomyces sp. NPDC002690
TCCTGCGTCCTAGGTCTTACGTCCTGAACCGGTCCATTGGCCGCAAGCGTGACGGACGGCACTAAGGCCGCCCTTGCGCCCATCCCTACCCCTCGGCGAACCGCACGCCCGTCGCGGTCAGGAACATGGTGAAGGCCATCGCACCGGCGACCATACGGCTGGTGGTGCCCAGCAGCTCGACCGCCCCAAGTCCTCGCCCACCCACCACTTCAAGGCGCTCCGGGAGGCGGGAGTGACCCGACAGCGGCAGTACGGCCTGGAACGGCGCAGCCATGTCAGGACCGACGATCTCGACGCCCGCTTTCCCGGGCTCCTCGCGCTCGTCGCCGCCTGGACTCCGCGGCAGCCCTGACTCCTGTCGGCGCCCCCGCCTACGGGTACGACGACGGGCCCCGGCGGCAGCCGCCGCCAGAAGGGCGGCGGACGCGGGGCCCGTGGTGGTGGTGAGCGCTTCGGCCGGCCCTTTGGTGAGCGCTTCGGCCGGCCCTTTGCGGGGCGATCGGCCGGGTCCGGCAACGGCTCAGGGGCGGCTACACGGCCGGGCCGCCAGTCTCGACGGCGAAGTCGTTCACCCGTTCCGGGGTGATCCGGACGATCAGCCGCTTCTCCTCCGGACCCTCGGCAGGCGGGTCCTCCGCCAGATAGCGCCACGAGAGCCGCTTCGGCAGCGCCTTGTCCGGGTCGGGCAGCAGTTCGGCGGTGCCCCGGATCTCGGCCGACCGGTACGGGTTGCCCTGGTCGAAGACCGTGAGGCTGACACGCGGGTCGCGCTCGATGTTGCGGGCCTTCTTGCGTGCGGAGGTCACGGAGATGAGCAGCGTGTCACCCTCACGCTCGAACCAGACCACCGAAGTCTGCGGACCGCCGTCGGGGTTGATGGTGGCGAGGGTTGCGAAGTTCCTGCCGTCGAGAAGCTCGGCGGTGGCGGGGGCGAAGCCCTTGAATAACGTCATGTCCGGAAGCAACGGCCCACCGGCGCGAATTCTTCCCTGCGGCTCGCACGAGGCCGGTCCCCCGGGAATCAGCTCCCCGTGGACTCGGCCAGCGAACGGGGGCGCAGGTCCGTCCAGTTGGTCTCGACGTACTCCAGGCAGGCGTCCCGGGTGTTCTCCTCGAAGGCGACGGCCCAGCCCCCGGGGACCTCGGCGAAGGACGGCCAGAGAGAGTGCTGGCCCTCGTCGTTCACCAGGACCAGGAAACGGCCTTCGGGGTCGTCGAACGGGTTGGTGCTCATACGTCAGCGCCTCCTCGGCGGACCGGCCGGGTGGCCGTGTCGGGGGAATGGGCAGCGGCAGGACCGCTGACCACCCGGAGCGAAATCATCAGGTTAGGCTAACCTAATCAACGCTGAGCCTAGCCTTTCGACTTCCCGCTCACAAGGAGACGTTGATGCTTCCCGCGACCGAAGGCTTCCGTACCGGGGACGGCGCGCGCCCGCCCGCGGCCCCGCTTCGCGCAGACTCCCCGGAGGACGCGGAGTTCACCGGCTTCGCCCGCTTCGGGCTGCCCGGCAGCCCTGGGACCGAGGCTTTCTGGGCCTCGGCGCGCAGCCCCGTTCACGTGCCGGGCCCCGACGGTGGTTGGACGGCCCTCTTCCTGTGGCGCGGGTCCCCCGCGAGTGTCGTGTTCGAGAGCTGGTCGGAGCCGGTACCGCTGCGCCGTTTCGCCGGCACGGACTGCTGGTACGCCGAGGTGGCGATGCCCGCGCGGCTGCGGATCGCACCGAAGGCCCGGCGGGTGAGCGAGTGCGGGTCGGCGTAGGCAGCGGTGACGGAGCGTTTGGGCCGCATCC
>NZ_JBSFVR010000678.1:0-1782 GCF_053592415.1 Streptomyces sp. NPDC002690
AGCGGCCGGCGCTCGACTCGCTGCTGGCACGGATCGTGCCGCACGAGCACCTGCCTGCCGCCGCCGCGCTGAACGCCCTGCGCTGGCAGCCGGTACGGGTCGGCCGACGCCCGTTCAGGCACGCTCGGGAAGTCCCCGGACGCCGTTCAGCCGGCGTCCTGGGCGCCGTTCAGTTCCCGGGCCAGCTCCAGCCGCTTGATCTTCGTGGTGGCCGTGTGGGGCAGTTCGTCCAGCCGGCGCTGTACCGGCTCCGCCAGCTCGGGCAGGCCGGCGACCGCGCCGCGCCACCTGGCGAGGTCGAGCGGCTGGTCGTCCCTGGTGCACACGACGGGTATGGGCGCGCCGGCCTCGCCGGGGACGATGATGACCTCCAGCAGTTCCGGGAGCCGGGTGAAGAGCTTGTCCTCGATCTCCAGCGTGCTGCTGATGCCCGGGATCTCGTCGACCTCCCGGTCCAGCAGGTGCAAGCAGCCCAGCTTGGTGCGGTAGCCGAGGTCTCCCATCCGCCACCAGCGCCCTTCGGAGAACTGGTCGTCGAACCGCTCCTCCTCGCCGAGGTACGTGACGATCTGCCCGCCGCTGCGTGCCTCGATGCGGCCCGGGGAGTCCTTGGTCGGCGTCCTGCCGTCCCGGCTCACCACTCTCATCTCGGTCAGGCCGGGGAAGTTCACGCCCACGCACCTGCCGTCGGAACCGGCCCGGTGCTTCCGGGTGTAGGTGCGGGCGGCGATGGCGCCGGTCTCGCTCTGCCCGTAGGTCTGCGCGAAGAACGGCAGGCTGCGTTCCGAAGCCCCCAGCAGGGTCTCCACGGTGCGCGGGTGGATGGCGTCGAAGGTGTTGCTGAAGCACCGCACCCGCGCGAGCGGCTTCGCCGGGTGCTTCGCCAGCGTCTCCCAGTTCAGCAGGGTGTTGGGGTGGGACTCGATGACTCCCGGGGGGACCCGGGCGAAGAGTTCGGCGGCGCGCTCCGGGTCGTCGTCCCTCAGCAGGATGAGCGGGTGGCCGCGCAGCGCGAACAGTGCCACCCCGCTGATCATCCGGGAGTGCGCGAAGGAGACGTGGACGGCGATGGGTTCGTGCCGTCCCACCGGGGCGAGCAGTACCGACTGCGGACGGCAGCGGGCCTGGATCGTGTGGCCGGTCTGGACCGCGAGTTTCGGCAGGCCAGTGGTGCCCGAGGTGTGAGTGATGAGCGCCGGCAGGTCCTGCGGCATGGTCACCGCGGGGACGCGTTCGGACCCCGCGAGCGCTTCCAGCGAGGTCGCTCCCGGGAATTCCCCGGTCGTCACCAGCACTCTCTCGGCCAGCTCGAAGACCTCTGCGGGGAGTTCGTCCTCCAACTTCGGCCGGTCGGTGAGCAGGGTGGGCCGGCCCAGCCGCTGCAGGAGCCGGGAGACGGTGGCGCCGTCCAGCTTCGGCGAGAGCAGCACCGGCACCCCGCCTACGCGCGCGACGCTGTAGGCGAGCAGCGAGATATCGAAGTTGTCCGACTTGTGTATGACCACGCGCTCCCCGGGCCGTACCCGCGCCGCCCACAGACGGGAAGCGGTGTCGTCGACCAGGCCGGCGATCTCCGTGAGGGTGATGCGGCGCCCCAACTCGGGCGCGATGTCGAGATCGTGGTCCAGATAGACGGGATTCGCCGGGTGGCGCGCGGCCGCCCGGTCGAAGACCGTGCCCAGCTGGATGCCTTTGTTGCCGACCCGTTGCAAGAACATGCTTCTCTTCCCGTTCGGTTGGTCTCGGAAGCGGAACGCGCCCCGTCGCCGCCCGGCCGTGTCC
>NZ_JBSFVR010000679.1:0-1762 GCF_053592415.1 Streptomyces sp. NPDC002690
GACGTGGGTCCGTCGCCGGGGGCAGCCCGCGCGCCCTCCGGCGGCGCCCGCGTCCCACGCGCTCGTGGTCAGGGAAGCCGCAGCGCGATCACGGCGTTGTGGCCGCCGAATCCGAACGAGTGACTGACGGCCCGGCTGACGGCGACGGGCCGGGGTGCCTTGGTGACGCAGTCGATGTCGAACCCGGATGCCGGGGAGTCCAGGTTGGCGATCGGCGGGACAAGACGGTGCTGGAGGGTCAGCACGGTGAGCGCGGCCTCGATGGCACCCGCCGCCCCCATGCAGTGGCCGAGCACCCCCTTGGGTGCGGTGACCGGCGGCCGGTGGGGGTAGGCCCGGGCGATGAGGGCGGCCTCGGTCGCGTCGTTGAGCGGGGTCGCCGTGCCGTGCGCGTTGACGTGTCCGACGTCCTCGGCACGCCAGTCGGCGTCCCGGAGAGCCGCTTCGACGGCCGCCTGGGCCACCTTGCCCGAAGGGTGCGGGCTGGTGGGATGGTGGGCGTCGGTGGTGGCCCCCGTGCCCGCGATCAGTGCCCTGGGGACCGCGCCCCGGGCCACGGCGTCCGCGGCCCTCTCCAGCACCATGATGGCGGCCCCCTCCCCCATGACGAGGCCCGCGCGGTCCTCGGCGAACGGACGGCAGAGCTTCGACGGGTCGCCGTCCGGCAGGGCCGCCGCTCCTGACCGGGCCAGGCCGGTCATCGCCACCGGGAAGACGATCGACTCGGTGGCTCCCGCGACGGCGATGTCGCACTGACCGCTCATCAGCATGTCCCGCGCCACCGACAGGGCGGTGACCCCGGACGAACAGGCCGTGCACGGAGCCAGACTGGGGCCGGTGGCACCGAGCTGGATCGCGATCTCCGCGGCGGGCATGTTGGGGATGGTGAGCAGGATGCCCGCCGGTGAAGACGCCTCGGCCCCCAGCCGGTCGAGCACCACGGCCTGCTCGGAGAGGGCCGCCGACCCACCGCTGCTGGTGCCGACCACGACGGAGACCCGGGCGCCGTCCCAGCCACCGGGGTCGAGTCCGGCGTCGGCCACCGCCTCCCGGGCGGCGAGTACGGCGAACTTGACGTACTTGCCCATTCGGTAGGCGGTCCGGCCACCGACGGCTTCGTCCAGGTCGATGCCGGTGACCGTGCAGGCGAAGTCGACGGCGCACCCGGCCAGTTCGGGGACCGTGCGGGCCGTGGACTCCCCGGCGAGCACGCCCTCCCAGGTGGAGGTCGTGTCGTTGCCCGCCGGGGTGATCATGCCCAGTCCGGTGACGGCGATCTCGGGCCGCTTCATCGGGCGTTGCTCACCGGTTCCGCGCGGCGGGAAGCCGAGCGGATGAACTCCGAGATGTCCGCGAGGGTGGCGTCCCGGTGGAGGGTGCCGACGGGGGTGTGGATTCCGAGGGTTTCCTTGATGATGACGGCGAACTCCGCCACCGCGAGTGAGTCCATCTCCAGGCTGTCCATCGTGGACTCCGGGTGAATCTCGGCCGGGGGCACCTTGAACGTATCGGTCAGCACGCCGACGATCTTCGGATGAATGGCCTTCATGATCTTCCTCTTGTGTTCGGCACATACCTGGGGGGTGGCGGGCACTTCGGCGGCCCCATATCGGCAGGGCCCGTAGGGAGTTCCGGGCCGGTCTCCAGCCCAGAAGTCCATACAGCCCCTAGGACGTGTGTCGAAAGTCCCGCCTGTCCGGCGACGCCTGGCACGCACGCTCGCCGCGTTGTCGGGGTCGCCCCGATACATCCAGTATCGGGG
>NZ_JBSFVR010000680.1:0-1740 GCF_053592415.1 Streptomyces sp. NPDC002690
GCCCCGGTTCTCCGGAACCGGGGCAGCCCCGCCTCTCTGTCAGGGAGTCTCGCCTCCGGCCGTTCCATGCGCGGGAGTTCGGGTACGCGAAGAGGACGGAAGATCCCGACAGAGGAACAGGGAGAGCGTCATGGCGAAGACGAAGACATCCGGCACCACGCGTCCGAAGGCGGCCTCGGCGGCGGGACGGGCCACCACGAGCAGCACGTCGAAGAGCAGCAGGAAGGCCGCCGCGAGCGCACTGTCCCAGACCTCCGGCAAGGCGGGTTCCGCCGACGCCAAGAAGACCACGTCCAGCGCCGCTTCGGCCGCCGGGAAGACCGTACGCGCCAAGAAGGCGGCGAAGACCGAGAAGCGGGCCGCGGCCAGCGCACTCTCCCAGACCCCGGCCGCATCGTCGCGCAGGCCCGGCAAGAAGGTTCTCACCGCTGCCGCGAAGGTTCTGGCGGACAAGAAGTCCACCAAGGCGGCACGCTCCGAGGCGGCGAGCACCCTCGCCCAGGCAGCGGCGCACGCGCTGAAGTAACGCGTGGTCCGGTCACCGGGAAGGCCCAGGTCGTCGTCGATCCGGGCCTTCCGCCATGGCCGGGTGACGCGATGCGGGCGCACCGCGGAAGGCGCCGTTCCTGTCGCGGAACCCCTGCGTTTGTCGCCGGGCACCTGCAGCATTGTCCGCGGTCGGTAACCGACCTTTCTCGTCCTGCTGTTCGCATGTCTTGATGGGGGCACGGCATCGGACAGCACCGGCGGACACGGCATCGGCGGGCACGGCAAAGGGGCGGGCGGACATGGCGAAGCACAAGGAAAGGGGCTGGTACGGGAAGGTTCTCGCCGCGGCACTCGGATTGACGGTGGGGGCCATCGCCATGTCGATGTGGACCGCGCAGGCCGACACCACGGGGAAGCCCCAGCCGGAGGCGCACGTCTCGGCTCCGGCCATCAAGCCCGTGGCGGTGGGCATCGTGCACGCGTCCGACGCCGGCGCCAAGGGCGTCAACATCACCATCGACGACGGGCCGGACCCCGTCTGGACGCCGAAGGTGCTGCAACTCCTCAAGGAGAACGGCGTGAAGGCGACGTTCTGCATGGTGGGCACGCAGGCGAAGGCGTACCCGGACCTGGTCAAGGCGGTCGTGGCGGACGGACACCGGCTGTGCGACCACACGGTCTCGCACGACACCACCATGGACAAGAAGTCCGAGGCCTACCAACGGCAGCAGATCCTGGACGCCGAACGCATGATCACCGAAGCATCCGGCGGCGTCCGGCCGATGTACTACCGGGCTCCGGGCGGTGCCTTCACCCCGTACAGCCGGCAACTGGCCGCGTCCCGGGGGATGCGCCCGCTGGGATGGAACGTCGACACCAAGGACTTCGAGCACCCCGGGGTGGAGACCATCGTCGCGACCGTCAAGAGCGAGATCGCCGACGGCCCGACCATCCTCTTCCACGACGCGGGCGGCGACCGCGCCCAGACCCTGGACGCCCTGAGCGAGGTCCTGCCCTGGCTGAAGGAGCAGGGGTACTCCTTCGGCTTCCCGGTGCGGTAGGCCCCGCTGGTTTGCCGTACGGGCCTGCGGGGGGCCTGTACGAGCCCTGCACGGTCCGGAGGAATGTGGTGCGGCCGGGCAACGTCGAAGGACGCTGCCCGGCCCCCGGCAGGAAGCAGAGAACAGACGCCGTGACAGAGGCAAGAGAAGCGATCCTCCTGGTCGGTGGTCCCTCAGTGACGGTCCGTAC
>NZ_JBSFVR010000681.1:0-1740 GCF_053592415.1 Streptomyces sp. NPDC002690
CTGACGGTGGTCCGGCACGTCTCGGACCGGATCGCGGTGATGTACCTCGGCAAGATCGTGGCCGCGGCCAGCGCCACCACCGCGCTGTGTCTGCTCGCCGTCGGCAGGGCACTGGGCCAGTCCTCGCTGTTGGCCAACTACCAGTACCACGGGCGCGACCGCGAGGAGGAGTGGGACCTGGTCGGCATGTTCTGCCGCCGCTTCCCCGTCCGCGCCGCCCTCGACGAGGGCACCGAACTGGGCGAGTTCGCCCGCCGGGTCCAGCGCGGGCTGACCGAGGGCGCGGCCCGCTCGGCCGCCCCCTTCACGCTGCCGGGTCTGCGCCGCCTCCTGGAGGACGAGCAGCCGTCGGACGGGCCCGCCACGGCGTGGCACCCGGGCCTGTCCCCGGTCACCGTCAACATCGTCCCCGGCCGGATGCGCGGCTCCCCGGCCGGCCGGACACCGGCGCCCGGGCTCACCGTCGAGCCGTACGCCGCAACCGAGTCGGGCCCCGAACCCGTCGCCCGGTACGGCGGGCAGCTCTGGGTGATAGCCACCACCGACCCCGAGCCGGTCTTCTACACCGACCACGACCGCACGGTCGTCCCCGACACCGCGGTCCAGGAGGTCTCCCGCCACCTGACCCTGCTCACCTCGCTGGCCGACGCGCCCACGGCAGCACGGCGGTTGGGCGACCTCGGCTGAAACGGCGTCCGCTGCCGCCGGTACCATCGGTGACGCAGCGACAACAACGGAATCCAGTTTGCTACGGAGCACGCATGCGTGATCAGGCCATCGGTGATTTCCTCCAGCAGTTGGCGGACCGGGTCCCGGCGCCGGGCGGTGGAGCGAGTGCCGCTCTGCACGCCGCCCAGGCGGCCGCCCTGCTCGGCATGGTGGCCCGCTACAGCGAGGGGCCGAAGTACGCCGAGCACGAGGCCGTGATCAGCCGCGTCCGCACGGAGACGGACGAGGCGCGCGACCAGGCCCTGCAGCTCGCCGAGGACGACGCGACGGCGTTCGGCGCGGTCGCCGCGGCCTACGGCCTGCCGAAGACCACCGACGAGGAGAAGGCCACCCGCTCGGCCACCATCGCCGACGCCCTGATCGGTGCCGCCGAGCCGCCCGCCCGCACCGTCGAGCTGTCCGTCCGGCTGGTCGAGCTGGCCGAGCTGCTGCTCCCGGTCGGCAACCGCAACGTGCTCAGCGACGTCGCCGCCGCCGCCGAAGCCATCCGGGCCGCCGCCGCCACCGGCCAGGTGAACGTCGAAGTGAATCTCGGCGGCATCAAGGACGAGGCCGCGCGCACCGCGTTCGCCGCCCGGGCCGCCGCGGCCGACCAGGTCGCGGAACGGGCCGCCGCCACCACCGCCGCCGTACGCAAGGAGATCAACCGGTGACCGCAGCCGTCCTTTCCGGCAGGGAACTCGCCGCCGCCATCCGCGCCGAGACCACCGAGCTCGCCGCGAAGCTGGCCGCCCAGGGCCGGCCCGTCCGCCTGGCCGTGGTCAGCGCCACCGACGACGGGGCCAGCGCCTGGTACGTACGCTCGATCGCCGGCGCGGCGGCCAAGTGCGGGCTGGTGTGCGACGTCGTCGACCTCGGCCCCGAGGCCACCACCACCGAGGTCGCCGACACCCTGCGCCGCCTCAGCGACGACCCGCAGGTGCCGAGACGCTGCTCACCTGGAAGGGCTCGCCCCGGTCGTCCACGCGCAGGGTGCCGTGCCGGTCCCCGCTGGTCCAGTCGAGTTCCAGG
>NZ_JBSFVR010000682.1:0-1730 GCF_053592415.1 Streptomyces sp. NPDC002690
TCCTCCCTCGCACACAAGGCAATCGGTTACGGCATGCCGGGCGTACGGGTCGACGGAAACGACGTCCTCGCCTGCCGGTTTGTGACCGAACAGGCCGCCGCCCGGGCCAGGTCGGGCGGCGGACCGACCCTCATCGAAGCGGTCACCTACCGGCTCGCTCCCCACACCACCTCCGACGACCCGACCCGGTACCGCACGCAGGACGAGGTGGACCACTGGGAGCGGCTCGACCCGTTGCCCCGCTACCGGCGCTACCTCACACACCGGGGCCTGTGGCACGAGGAGGTCGAGGAGCGCGCACGGGACAAGGGGGCCCGGATGTGCGCCGAGTTGCGGGACGGCGTGTTCGACGCTCCCGACGTGCCGCCCACCGAGTTGTTCGCCCACGTACTGCACGAGCCGACGAAGGATCTGCTGGAGCAGTCCGGGCAGCTGCTCGCCGAACTGTCCCGGAAGGAGTGAGCCGTGGCTGCGACCATGGTGGAAGCGATCAACACGGCGCTGCGCGAGGCCATGGCGGAGGACGAGCGGGTCCTCGTCTTCGGGCAGGACGTGGCGCGCCAGGGCGGAGTCTTCCGGGTGACCGAGGGCCTCGCCGAGAGCTTCGGCTCTCAGCGCTGCTTCGACACACCGCTCGCCGAGTCGGCGATCGTCGGAGTGGCCCTGGGCATGGCGATGCGGGGACTGCGTCCGGTGCCCGAGATCCAGTTCGACGGGTTCACCTATCCCGCACTGGACCAGATCGTCAGCCACCTGGCCAAGTACCGCAACCGCACCCGCGGGCAGCTCTCGGTGCCCGTGACCCTGCGCGTCCCGTCCTTCGGCGGCATCGGCGCGGTGGAACACCACTCGGAGTCCACCGAGTCGTTCTGGGTGCACACGGCGGGGCTGCGGGTGGTGACGCCCGCGACGGCTGCGGACGCCCATGCCCTGCTTCGGCAGTCCATCGACTGTGACGACCCGGTGATCTTCCTGGAGCCCAAGCGGCGCTACTGGCAGAGAGGTGACGAGACGGCCGAGGCGCCGGCGGCGCGTCTGGACCAGGCCCTGGTCCGCCGCAGCGGTACGGACGTCACGGTGGTCGCCTACGGCGGCACCGTCGGCACCGCGCTCGAGGCCGCGGAGACCGCCCGGCGCGAGTACGGCTGGGAGCTGGAAGTGGTCGACCTGCGCTCCCTGGCCCCCCTCGACTTCCCTGCGATCGCCGCCTCGGTGACCCGCACCGGGCGCTGCGTCGTGCTGCACGAGGGCCCGCGCACCCTGGGACTGGGAGCGGAGATCGCGGCCAGGGTGCAGGAGGAACTGTTCTGGGACCTGGAGGCCCCCGTGCTGAGGGTCACGGGATTCGATACTCCGTATCCACCCGCACGATGGGAGAAGGCATGGCTTCCGGGCGTCGACCGGTTGCTCGACAGCATCGACCGGTCCTTCGGGTACAGCCATGACTGACGCCGCCGACCGCACGATCCGGGAGTTCCTCGTGCCCGACTTGGGCGAGGGGCTGCTCGACGCGACCATCGTCGAATGGCTGGTGGTGCCGGGGGACACCGTCACCGTCAACCAGCCGCTGTGCGTCCTGGAGACGGCCAAGGCCGAGGTGGAGATCCCGTCCCCGTACGCCGGGACCGTCGTGGAACGGCGTGGTGAGCCGGGACGGACCCTGCTGGTGGGCACACCGCTGATCTTCATCGACAGCGGGGCGCCCGCGGGGACCGGCAGGGGACCGGGCG
>NZ_JBSFVR010000683.1:0-1720 GCF_053592415.1 Streptomyces sp. NPDC002690
GTCGTCGCCGACACCGAGAGCCAGACCTCGGGGTGGACCTTGCGCATATGCGCGACGACCGTGCTCTTGCCGACCCCGGAGGGGCCGGAGAGCACCCGGGCCGACCCCGGATCCGGCGTGCGCCGCGGGCCGGGCCACCAGTGCCTGGACCGAGAACACCGGCGCGCCCAGCGGGTCGGTGCAGGTGATCGCCGAGGTGTGCGGGCCGGTGCGGCGCACCCGGACCCGCAGCGAGGTGGCGCCGGCGGAGTGCAGCGCGGGGGCGCCCCAGGAGAACGGGATCGCGGGCCTCCCCGAAGTGGCGTCCTCGGCGGCGGCGTCCAGCAGGACGGAGGCGTGCAGGGCGGCGTCGAGCAGCGCCGGGTGCAGGCCGTAGCCGGTGACGTCCACCCCGGCGGGTACGGCGACCTCGGCGAGCACCTCGTCCTCGCGCCGCCACGCGGCCCGCAGGCCCCTGAAGGCGGGGCCGTAGTCGAGGCCCTGCTCGGACAGTTCCCGGTAGGCGTGCGTGACGTCGAGGGGGTGCGCGTCGGACGGCGGCCAGTTCTCGGAGGCGTGCGCGGCGGGCTCGGGGAACTCGGGGGCCCGGCCGCCGGTCAGGATTCCCTCGGCGTGCCGGGTCCACGGGCCGTCCGCGCCGGCGCGCGAGAAGATCGCGAGGCGGCGGCGCCCGGTGCCGGTGTGCGGGTCGGTGTCCGGCGGCCCGACGTGGACCTGCAGGGTGGTCGGCCGGTCCTCGGCGATCGGGAACGCCGCGTGCAGGGTCAGGTCCTCCAGCCGCGGCGTGTCGGTGTGTCCGGCGGCGTACAGGGCGAGCTCCAGCAGCCCGGTGCCGGGCAGCAGTCGCTCGCCGTTGACGGCGTGCTGAGTGAGCCACGGCATGGCGTGCGGGGCCAGGGTGCCGGTGAACAGCAGCGCGCCGTCGGCGGCCAGGCCGGTGACCGCGGGCAGGAGCGGGTGGCCGGTGGCCTCCAGGCCCGCGGCCCGGGTGGAGGCGGTCGGCATCAGCCAGTAGCGGCTGCGCTGGAAGGCGTACGTCAGCAGGTCGACGGGAGCGCCTCCGTCGCCGGGCAGTGTCTTCGGCCAGTCGACGGTGACGCCGCCCACGTGCAGGCGGGCCGCCGCGGCGAGCAGGGTCGCGGCCTCGTCGCGCTCGGGGTCCAGCGTCGGGACGGCCTCGACCCGGCCGTCGGGGTCGGCGCCCAGGGTGTGCCGGGCCAGCGTGGTGAGGGTGCGGTCCGGGCCGATCTCCAGCAGTGCGGTGCAGCGCAGTTCGCCGGTCAGCGTGGTCATCGCGGTGACGTAGTCCACGGCCTCGCGGGCGTGGCGGGTCCAGTAGCCAGGGTCGGCCAGTTCCTCGGGGGTCAGCGGCCGGCCGGTCAGGGCGGACACGATCGGGACGGCGGGCCGCCGCCAGGTGACGGTCGCGACCGCCTCGGCCAGAGCGGGGAGCGCGGGGTCCATCAGGTGCGAGTGGAAGGCGTGCGACACCGATAGCACCGAGGCCCGTACGCCGTCGGCCTTGAAGGACTCGACGGCTGCGGCGACCGCGTCGGCGTCCCCGGAGATCGTGGTGTGGACCGGGGAGTTCACGGCGGCGATCTCGACCCCGGCGAAGCCCGGACGGGCGGCGCTCCTTGGCGAGCGTCTGCGGCACCACGTGCAGGACCGGTGCGATCACCACGTCGTACGGGCCGAGTGCGGTGCGGTGGGCGGGTAC
>NZ_JBSFVR010000684.1:0-1714 GCF_053592415.1 Streptomyces sp. NPDC002690
CGACGCGACCAGCGCGTCGGGGCCGTACGCGCGTCCGCCGGGCGGCACCGGTGCGGCGCCGGGCATCGTGCCGGGGCCGGCCGTCCGTGAGCGCCCGGGGCCCGCTGCCGGGGTCCGCCTCTGTCGTGACCCGTCCCCTTATGCCCAACTCCCCGAAACTTTCGGGAAGTTCATGCGTTGTATCGGATCGTGTGAGAGTCATTGACACCCCGGAAACGCCCCGCTTACCGTCGCCGCCGAAGCGTGCAAGGGCAGTGCGAGGGATCACTCCGTTCGAGGGAGAGCAGTCCATGGCTCGAAAGTTTTCGAAGGCCGGTCTGGCCGTGACGGTGGCGTTCGCGGCCACCCTGGCGACGGGCACCGCCGTCGGGGTCGCCGGAGCCGCGGACGCCGGGGGCGACGCCGGGAGCGGGCGGACCGCGACCGCGCACGCGCGGCAGGCCGGGACGCACTGGGTGAACACCTGGACGTCCATGCCGCAGCTGACCGAGCCGAGCAACATGCCGCCCGCCCCCTTCACCCAGGACGGCAAGGTCCTCGACGACGCCACCCTGCGGCAGACCGTCCACGTGTCGGTCGGCGGGAAGCAGGTGCGGCTGCGGTTCTCCAACGCGTTCGGCGGGGCCGTACTGCCGCTCACCTCGGTGTCGGTGGCGCTGCCCACCGGGGGGCGGGCCGGAGCCGGCGCGATCCGGCCCGGGACCTCCCGCACGGTGACGTTCTCGGGCAGCGCCTCGACGGTCGTCCCGGTGGGCTCGCAGGCCGTCTCGGACCCACTGGACTTCGACGTGGCGCCCGGGACGAACCTCACGGTCACCGTGTACCTGGCACACGGGCAGGCGTCGAACAGCGTCACCTCGCACCCGGGCTCCCGGACCACCTCGTACATGCTCGCCGGCGACCACGTACGGGACGAGGACCTGGCCGGGGCCGTCTCGGTCGCCCACTGGTACTTCCTCAGTGGCGTCGAGGTCTGGTCGCCGGACACCACCGCCGCCGCCGTCATCGTGGGCGACTCGCTGACCGACGGCCGGGGCTCCACCACCGACGCCAACAACCGCTGGCCCGACCAGCTGCTCGACCGGCTGCGCTCCCGCCCGGACACGGCCTCCACCGCGATCCTCAACCAGGCGGCCGGCGGCAACCGCGTGCTCAACGACGGCCTCGGCCCCAACGCGCTCTCCCGGGTGGACCGCGACGTCCTGGCCCAGAGCGGCGTGGAGTGGGCCTTCGTCTTCGAGGGCGTCAACGACATCGGTACGGCCGAGGCCACCGAGGCCGCCCAGCAGCGGACGGCCGACGACCTCATCGCCGCCTACGACCAGATCATCGTCCGGGCGCACACCCAGGGCATCCGGGTCTACGGGGCGACGCTGACGCCCTTCGGCGGCAACGACCCGTACGACGACCCGGCCGGCTACCGCGAGCAGGCCCGGCAGAAGGTCAACGCCTGGATCCGCACCAGCGGCCGGTTCGACAGCGTGGTCGACTTCGACAAGGCGGCCCGCGACCCGCAGAACCCGCGCCAACTCCTTCCGGCGTACTCCGACGCCGACCACCTGCACCTGAACCCGGCGGGCTACGCGGCGCTCGCCGCCGCCGTCCCCGCCCGGCTCTTCCACCAGGAGCCGCTGCCCCGGGGCTTCGGCTTCAACTGAGCCGTAGGCGCCCCCGCACCGCACACGCGTGAGCCGGGACCCCGAGCGGGGTCCCG
>NZ_JBSFVR010000685.1:0-1698 GCF_053592415.1 Streptomyces sp. NPDC002690
AGCGTGGCGAGGACGAGGTCCGGGTTGTGGACCTCGACGCCGGCCGGCGGCGCGATGTCGGCAGCGGTGACCAGGCCGGGACCCTGCTTGCGCAGGTACATCACGACCGGCTCGTCGTGCTCCGAGGAGACGACCAGCTGCTTGATGTTGAGGATGAGGTCGGTCACGTCCTCCTTGACGCCCGGCACGGTGGTGAACTCGTGCAGGACACCGTCGATCCGGATGCTGGTGACAGCGGCACCGGGGATCGACGAGAGGAGGGTACGGCGCAGGGAGTTGCCGAGGGTGTAACCGAAACCGGGCTCCAGCGGCTCGATGACGAACCGGGAGCGGAACTCGTCGACGACCTCTTCGGTCAGCGACGGGCGCTGGGCGATCAGCATGCTGATGTCCTTCAGTCGTGGGCACCCACTATTTGATGCCCGACAGATACAACAAGGGTACGGGCGGTACGCCCCCGAAGGGAGGTACCGCCCGGTCCCACAGGTGTGCGCGAACACAGACGGCCGTCACCGGCCGTCATGCGTCAGACGCGGCGACGCTTCGGCGGACGGCAGCCGTTGTGCGGCGTCGGGGTGACGTCCTGGATCGAACCGACCTCGAGGCCCGTGGCCTGGAGGGAGCGGATCGCGGTCTCGCGGCCGGAGCCCGGACCCTTGACGAAGACGTCAACCTTGCGCATGCCGTGCTCCTGCGCGCGGCGGGCGGCCGACTCGGCGGCCATCTGCGCGGCGAAGGGGGTGGACTTGCGCGAGCCCTTGAAGCCGACGTGGCCGGCGGAGGCCCAGGAGATCACGTTGCCCGAGGGGTCCGTGATCGAGACGATGGTGTTG
The DNA here is from genome assembly GCF_053592415.1 of Streptomyces sp. NPDC002690. Classification (NCBI taxonomy): domain Bacteria; kingdom Bacillati; phylum Actinomycetota; class Actinomycetes; order Kitasatosporales; family Streptomycetaceae; genus Streptomyces; species Streptomyces sp. NPDC002690. The sequence continues at coordinate 834 of NZ_JBSFVR010000685.1, forward strand.
TTGAACGTGCTCTTGATGTGCGCGTGGCCGTGAGCGACGTTCTTCTTTTCCTTGCGACGCACCTTCTTGGCTGCGCCCTGACGACCCTTGGGGGGCATGTCTTACTCCAGATGGAGAGGGGAGGTGATCGGTCCTACAGCGAAGACCGCTGGTTGCTGCTCGGCCGGATATCCGGACCTCGCAGTGCGTCCGCTGAGGACTACTTCTTGCCCGGCTTCTTCTTACCGGCGATGGCGCGACGCGGGCCCTTGCGGGTACGCGCGTTCGTGCTGGTGCGCTGACCGTGCACCGGCAGGCCACGACGGTGGCGAATGCCCTGGTAGCAGCCGATCTCGATCTTGCGGCGGATGTCGCCCTGGATCTCGCGGCGGAGGTCACCCTCGGTGCGCAGGTTGGCGTCGACGAACTCGCGGATCTTGACGAGGTCCTCTTCGGCCAGGTCGCGAACGCGGGTGTTCGGGTTCACGCCGGTCGCGGCGAGGATCTCCTTGGACCGGGTGCGCCCGATGCCGAAGACGTAGGTGAGGGCAACCTCCACGCGCTTTTCGCGCGGGATGTCAACACCTGAAACGCGTGCCATTCAATGGCTCCAGTTGTCATATCGGGGGTCTTCCACAGTGCCGCTCCCGACCGCCGACCGCTCGAACGAGTCAGTGGTACGCCCGGGTCCCCGGCCCCCGCCGGAGGTGTCGTCAGCCGTGGCTTGGACGGGCACTGCGTATGTACGTATTACGTGCGTCGCGCGAAGAACTGCGAGATGCAGGGGGTCGTGCGTCAGCCCTGGCGCTGCTTGTGGCGCAGGTTTTCGCAGATGACCATGACCCGGCCGTGACGGCGGATCACCTTGCACTTGTCGCAGATCTTC
>NZ_JBSFVR010000686.1:0-1698 GCF_053592415.1 Streptomyces sp. NPDC002690
GCCCGACGAGTTGTGGGTGCTGTTTCGGCGGGTGGTGCCGCCAACGGAGGTCGTACGTCCGCAAGGTGGCGGCCGACGCCGGGCGGGTGACCGGGTGGCCCTGGCAGCGATCCTCTTCGTGGCTACCTCGGGCTGTACCTGGAGGCAGCTGCCACCGGTGTTCGGACCGAGCTGGCAGACGGTCTACCGGCGCTTCGCCCAATGGAGCCGAGCCCGCGTCTGGGCCCCGCTCCACCGCGTCATCCTCGACGAACTCGGTGCCGGCGGCGAGCTGGACTGGTCGCGGTGCGCTATCGACTCCGTCAGCATCCGGGCCACAAAGGGGGGACTCTGACAGGACCGAATCCGACCGACCGTGGCAAGTTGGGCTCGAAGATCCACCTGATCACGGACCAAAACGGACTTCCTCTGTCACTGGGCATCTCCGGTGCCAACATGCATGACAGTCAGGGCCTCGAACCGCTCGTGCGGGGGATCCCGCCGATCCGTTCCCGGCGCGGACCGCGACGGCGGCGCCCCGCGAAACTGCACGCGGACAAAGGGTACGACTACGACCACCTGCGCAGATGGCTCCGCAAGCGCGGCATCCGGCGCCGCATCGCTCGCAGAGGAACCGAGTCCTCACAGCGACTCGGCCGTCACCGATGGGTAGTCGAAAGGACCGTGTCCTGGCTGGCCGGCTGCCGCCGGCTCCACCGCCGCTACGAACGCAAACCCGAACACTTCCTGGCCTTCGTCGGCATAGCCGCGGCCCTCATCTGCCACCGGCGCCTGGCCAAGACCAAACTCTGACGACGGCAATGATCCGGCTGGATACGCTGGCCTGTCATGACCAGATGAAGGGTGCCGCGATGAGCCAGTACTTCGACCTCGGCGACGAGACACTGTGGAATCCATCCAATGGAGCATCCCGCATGTTCCAGCGCCAGGTAGCGGTCTTCGAAGCGGAGCTGGAGCTCCCATCGGGCATTGGGCCGATGGAGAACGACGAATGCCAGATCAACCCCGTCACCTTCGAAACCTTCGTCAACACCCTCCTGACGCAGCACCGAAAATCGAGCCACACCATCTGGCTCGCGCTCTCCGACGGCTTCACTGCCACTGTGCTCGCTCTTGCAGAACGCGCCGCGATCCAGGTGGACTGGGCACGACACGGAGCCGCCCCTGAAGGCCCACGTCAAGACGTGCAGCTTTCCACCGTCACTGGGATGTCCGCCCCTGCAGAGGGCGCAGCCTGGGCTTTTGACCTGCGCGAGAAGGCACAGGAGCTGGGACGGCACATGCCCCGCTGACCAGAGCAGCCGCATCCGACGAACCGATCGAAATCCCCCACCGCCGCTCACCATAAGAAACGACGTCCAAAGCGTGTTGCGAAATCCCGCCTGTCCCGCGACGCCTGGCACGCACGCTCGCCGCGTTGTCGGGATCACCCCGATACATCCAGTATCGGGGCGCCGGGCGCCCCTCCGCCTTGCGATCGCATGCACCGGACGCCGCGGGACCCGCCCTCCGGGCGGACGGCGCCACTTTCGCAACAAAACGCTTTAGGGCCGCATCACCGTAAACGCCGTTGCGGTACTGGCTACGGGCCCTCCCGTAGGGGGCACCGGAAATAGGGGTTGGCCCCTCCCGGCGCCGGTGACACGGTGGACCGCATCCCGGGAACCGCCCGCCCCGCACCGGACCCGTGTTCCGGTG
>NZ_JBSFVR010000687.1:0-1691 GCF_053592415.1 Streptomyces sp. NPDC002690
GGTCGCGGCGGCTTCACCCCAGTCGGACCCGGTGCACAAGATCACGATCCTCTCCCGCGGCCGTGCCCTCGGTTACACGATGGTGCTCCCGGAGGCCCGCCCCTTTCGTCCCTCGCGTTCCTCGTGTCAGTACGTGTCTAGTACATGCTGAGCAGCTGTTCGACCGAGAGTTCGGCGGCCGGTTGTCCGTCGGGCAGGGCGAGTTCGAACCAGACGGTCTTGCCGCGCGGGGTGCGCCGCGATCCCCAGGCGGCGCTGAGCAGCCCGACGAGTTGCAGCCCCCGGCCGCCCTCGTCGGTGTCGCGGGCGCGGCGGCGGCGGGGCTGGACCAGCCCCGCGTCCCACACCTCGCAGACCAGGGTGCGGTCGCGCAGCAGCCGGAGCCGGATCTCGCCCTCGCCGTAGCGCAGCGCGTTGGTGACGAGTTCGCTGACCAGGAGTTCGGTGGTGTCCACCAGGTCGTCCAGGTTCCACTCGGTCAGCCGTCCGCGGGCCAGCTCGCGGGCCCTGCCGACCGAACGCGGCTCCCGGGGCAGCGTCCAGTCGCCGACCGCTTCCTCCGGAAGCCCCTGGATGCGGGCCATCAGCAACGCGATGTCGTCCTCGCCGTGCCGGGTGTCAAGAGCGGTCAGCACGTGGTCGCAGGCCGCCTCCAGCCGCATCCGGGGTCCGGTGAGAGCGGTACGGAGCGCTTCCAGGCCCTCGTCCAGCGGGTGGTCCCGCGACTCCACGAGGCCGTCCGTGTAGAGGGTGAGCAGGGCGCCCTCGGCGAGTTCGACCACCACTTCCTCGAAGGGTTCGCCGCCGACGCCGAGCGGCATCCCCGGCGGTACGTCGAGGAGCCGGGCCTCCTGGCCGGGTTCGACCACGGCCGGGGGCAGATGACCGGCGTTGGCGAAGGTACAGCGCCGGGTGACCGGGTCGTAGACCGCGTAGACGCAGGTCGCGAGGTACACCTCGGAGAGGTCGGCCTCACGGGACTTCTGGAGGGCGCGGGAGGGCCACTGGGTGCCGCCGCCCTCGGGCCGGTCGCCGCCGCCGGGGGTGCCGAGGCCGCGGGCGACCTCGTCCAGCGCGGAGAGCACCTCAGCGGGCTCCAGGTCCAGCAGGGCGAGCGTCCGTACGGCGGTGCGGAGTTCGCCCATGGCGACGGCGGCCCGCAGCCCGCGTCCCATCACGTCGCCGACGACGAGCGCGGTGCGGTGTCCGGGCAGTTCGATGACGTCGAACCAGTCGCCGCCGACCTCGGTGGCCGCGTTGCCGGGGAGGTAGCGGCAGGCGATGTCCAGGCCCGCCGCCTCGGGGGCGCCCGGCGGGAGCAGGCTGCGCTGGAGGATCAGGGCGCGTTCGTGCTCGCGGCGGTAGAGGCGGGCGTTGTCGATGCAGACGGCGGCGCGGGCGGCCAGTTCACCGGCCAGGTCCCGGTCCCGCTCGCCGAAGGGTTCGCTGCCCTTCGTACGGGAGAAGCGGACGAGCCCGACCACCGTGTCGTGGGCGACCATCGGCACCGCGAGCGTGGACCGGACGAACCCGAGGCCGTCGCCGGGCGCCTCGTGGACGCGGCCGGTACGCAGAGCGGAGGCGCAGGCGGAGGCGGCCGCGGTGAGCTGCCGGGAGAGGAGTATCGCCTCGGGGCAGCGGCCCGTGAAGCGTTCGCGCTGGCTGGTGGGCAGGGTGTCGAGGAAGTCCTG
>NZ_JBSFVR010000688.1:0-1688 GCF_053592415.1 Streptomyces sp. NPDC002690
AGCGCGCCGAAGTCCTGTACGCCTCCCTGCTGATCCAGATGTTCGGCGGGCTCGGCCCGCCCGTCCACCGCTCCGGGCGCTCTCCCGGTCGGCCGCGGGCGCACCGAAGCCCGGGGGCTCGCCCGGGCGGCCGTCCGCCTGGACGCCCGCGCCGTCGAGGACCAGCTCACCCGGGCGATCGACCGGCACGGACTGGTGGCCGCCTGGGACGAGGTCATCATGCCGACCCTGAACGCCGTGGGCCGGCGGTGGGAGAGCTCCGGTGAACGGTACGTGGAGGTGGAGCACCTGTTGTCCTGGCACGTCTCCACCGCGCTCCGGCGCGCCGCCGTCGGCCCACCGCCCGCGCGCGGTGCCGCCGTCTCCCTGCTCGCCTGCGTGCCGGACGAGAACCACACGCTGCCCCTGGAAGCACTCACCGCCGGGCTGACGCAACGCGGCCTGCCTGTAAGGATGTTCGGGGCGGCTCTGCCGGTCGATGCCCTGGAGGAGGCGGCCCGGCGCACCGGTCCGGCCAACATCGTCCTCTGGTCCCAAGGGCGTTCGACGGCCAGTCGGCCGCTGGCTCAGCGGATCGCCTCCATCGAATGGGGAGTGCGCGGCGCCCGCGCGGCTCCGACCGTCGTGCTCGCCGGACCCGGCTGGGCGGGACACCAGCCGGAGGGCGTGCTGCGCCCCACCAGTCTCACCGAGGCGCTCGCCCTGCTGTCCGCGCTCGCCTCCCGCTGAACCACGGGCGGGCGGCGGCGCGCCGCGCCGGACAACCGCCCCGGGCGGCGGACCGGGGCACCGGCGCTGCATGATGGACATGACCGTGCACGGCGAAGGTTCGGCACGGCCGGACCCAACGACGACGGGACACACCATGCCGCTCCAGGGCGAGTACGAGCCCAGCCCCAACCAGTGGGTGCGTGATCAGGTGGAGTTGTACGAGAGCTCCGGAGGGACGCAGGGCACCACGATGCGCGACTTGCCGGTCGTCGTGCTCACCACCCGGGGTGCCCGCAGCGGGAAGATCCGTAAGTCCGCGCTGATGCGCGTCGAGCACGACGGCAGTTACGCGGTGGTCGCCTCCCTCGGCGGCGCTCCGAAGCACCCGGTCTGGTACCACAACGTCAGCACCGACCCCCGGGTCGAGCTCCAGGACGGCCCGGTCCGGCAGGACATGATCGCCCGTGAGGTGACCGGGGACGAGAAGGCCGTGTGGTGGGAGCGCGCGGTCGAGGCGTTCCCCGACTACGCGGACTACCAGAAGAAGACGGACCGGGTGATCCCCGTCTTCGTCCTGGAGCCCGCACCGGCACCTCACTGACCCGCGCGGCCGCCTCTCGTGGAAGCGGCCCCGCCTCTCACGGGAGCAGTCGTGGCGGCCGTCCGGCCGCCACGTCCTCCACCCAGCCGAACACGGCGACGGCGGCGGCGATCAGCGGCCAGACGACCACGAACTGGAACCACGTGCTGCCCAGCGGCAGACGCTCCTCCAGCAGGGGCACCTGCCACATCAGATCGATCACCACGACGCTCAGCATCAGTGCGATCTCGTGCCACAGGTAGATGCTGACCGCACGGGAGTTGAAGACGCGCACCACCCGCCCGAGAAACGGGCGGCGGGTGGTGGTGGCGGGGGCGCCGGGCCCGGACCGTGTCCGCAGGGTCACGGTCGACCCGGGGAAGGTCCTGGGCGAACT
>NZ_JBSFVR010000689.1:0-1675 GCF_053592415.1 Streptomyces sp. NPDC002690
GCCGGTGCCGCCGCCGCACTCCACGACCACATCGCGTCGTTCGTGCGCCGCGCCTTCCCGGGCGACGGAGCCGATGGCCCCGCCGTCGGCGAGGACCGGAGCGCGGCGGGCCCGGACGTGCGGAACGCGGCGAGACCGGTGACCGCGAGCTGACACCCACCCCCTGAAGCACCTGCCACACCGCTACTGAAGAACCGAGAGAGTGGAGCCGACGATGAAGATCTCGAAGACGCACCGGGCGCGCGCGGCGGCGGCGACGTCCCTCACGGCGGTTCTCGCCCTGACCGTCACCGGCTGCGGCGATGACGGCAGCGGGTTCGCCGGAGGTGCCGGAGCCGAGGGCGACAGCAAGGGAAAGATCGTCTTCTGGGACAACAACGGCGGTGTGCGTACCGACATATGGAAGGAGATCATCGCCGGCTTCGAGAAGGAGAACCCGGACATCGAGGTCCAGTACGTCGGGGTGGCGGCCACCGAGATCCAGACCAAGTACGACAACGCCATCCAGGGCGGCGGGCTGCCGGACGTCGGCGGGGTCGGCGCCGCGATGCTCGCCGGACTCGCCGCCCAGGGCTCGCTGGAGCCCTTGGAGGACCGGAGCGCGGACTCCTCGCTCGACGGCGCGCTCGACCCGGGCATGGTCGAGGCGATGAAGGCGGCGGGTGGCTCCGAGAAGCACACCTACAACGTGCCGATCTCGGCCAACAACGGAGTGCTCTACTACCGCACCGACCTCTTCAAGAAGGCCGGCCTCGCCGCGCCGGCCACCTGGGACGACTTCTACCAGGCCGCCGCGAAGCTGAGCGACCCCAAGAAGAATCGTTTCGGCTACACCATCCGCGGCGGCGCCGGTTCCATCGCGCAGGCCATGGACGCCATGTACGGGCAGTCCGGCATCACGTCCTTCTGGGACGCGAAGGGTGAGAAGACCACCCTCAACGACCCCCGCAACGTCACCGCCCTGGAGAAGTACGCGGCCCTCTACAAGAAGGTCACGCCCTCCGCCGACCTCAACAACGACTTCATCAAGATGGTCGCCCAGTACGACTCCGGCACCATCGGCATGGTCAACCACAACCTGGGCTCGTACCAGGACCATGTGACCGCGCTCGGCACCGCGAAGTTCCGGGGCATCCCGCAGCCGATCGGCGCGGGCGGCAAGCGGGTCCAGGTCTCCAACCCCGTCGACGGACTCGGCCTCTTCAAGAGCTCCGAGCACAAGGCCGCCGCCTGGAAGTTCATCGAGTACGCCGCCTCCCACGAGGCCAACTCGAAGTTCAACGAGCAGGCGGGTCTGATTCCGGCCAACACCGAGGCGGCCAAGGACCCCTGGGTCTCCCGCGCGGAACCGACCGCACTCGCGGCCGAGGCCCTCACCGACGGCTCGACCGTCACCGTGCAACTGCCGTACTACCTGCCGGACTGGAACGGCATCAGCAAGGCCGACAACGAGCCCGAGCTGCAGAAGGTCCTGCTCGGCCGGACCTCCGCCAAGGCGTTCCTCGACAAGATGGCCGGCGAACTGAACGACGCCCAGGCGGAGTGGAAGGAGCAGCGGCCCACCGACTGAGCCGCCCGCCGCGCGGTACGGACGGACAGGCATCGCCGGCCGGTCCCGGGTGGTCCGCGAGGAGCTTCAGCGTCTCGTCGGAGACGGACTGCGTGGCGGTGACCA
>NZ_JBSFVR010000690.1:0-1674 GCF_053592415.1 Streptomyces sp. NPDC002690
CCGGGCACGGCTGACCGCGCCCGCCCCGGCCCCTCGAACCGGCCCGCGGGCCCGTGTCTCGGACGTGCCGGACCGGGCGGCGCCGGGGATCATCGAAGGGGCGGCCCGGCACCACCGCACGCCCCCTCTCGTCAGCGTGACGTGCCCGGCGCGTCACGCGCACCACGCCTCGGGGAAGTCAGGAGAGCCGTCATGCCCCAGGACCGCCGTCCCGAGTCTCGCGCCACGCCACGCGCCACCCCCGCCGAACGGGCGGCAGCGGGCAAGGCCGCACGCCGGAGGGTCCCGCGGTCGGCCCACGCGGAGTTCGATCCCTCCGCGCGCCGGTTCGACCCGCTGACCCTCCTGGAAACGCAGTCCGCGGCGCGCGTGCCCGAGCTGGTTCCCCTCCGGTACGGCAGGATGACCGAATCGCCGTTCCGCTTCTACCGGGGCGCCGCCGGGATCATGGCGGCGGACCTGGCCGGCACGCCGGTCTCCGGGATCACGGCGCAGCTGTGCGGGGACGCGCACCTGCTGAACTTCCGTCTGCTGGCCTCGCCGGAGCGCAATCTGCTCTTCGACATCAACGACTTCGACGAGACGCTGCCCGGCCCCTGGGAATGGGACGTGAAACGCCTCGCTGCCAGCCTCGTCATCGCCGCGCGGGCGAACGGCTTCCCGGACCGTGAGCGCGCGCGCATCGTGCGGGCGTCGGTGCGGTCGTACCGGGAGTCGATGGCCCAGTACGCCCGCATGGGCAATCTGGAGGTCTGGTACGCGCGGATCGACGAGGCGCGGCTGCGGGCCGTAGCGGCGGTGCAACTCGCCGAGCGTGGGCGCAAGAACCTCGACCGCGCCCTGCTGAAGGCCCGTACCCGGGACAGCCGGCAGGTTCTCGGGAAGCTCACCGAGTGGTCGGGCGGCCGGCGTCGGATCATGTCGGACCCGCCCCTGGTGGTACCGCTCAGCGAGCTGGTGCCGGACGCGGAGCGCATCGGGACCGAGGAGCGGTTCCGGGGCCTGCTGCGGCGGTATGCCCGCAGCCTCCCGTCGGACCGCCGGGCGCTGGTCTCCGGCTTCCGGCTGGCGGACGTGGCGCGCAAGGTGGTCGGTGTGGGAAGCGTCGGTACGCGCTGCTGGGTCCTGCTCCTGCTCGGCCGGGACGACGACGATCCGCTCTTCCTGCAGGCCAAGGAGGCCGACACCTCGGTCCTCGCCGACCACGTCGGTACGAGCCGCTACCGCAACCAGGGCGAACGCGTCGTGGCGGGGCAACGTCTGATGCAGGCGACGAGCGACATCTTCCTCGGCTGGGAGCGGGCGGAGGGGTTCGACGGCAAGCGCCGCGACTTCTACATCCGTCAGTTGCGCGACTGGAAGGGGATCGCCGAGCCGGAGCGGATGGTGCCGCGGGGGCTGACGCTGTTCGGAGAGGTCTGCGGGGCGACCCTGGCCCGGGCGCACGCCAGGTCGGGCGACCGGATCGCCATCGCGGGGTACCTGGGCAAGGGCGATGCCTTCGACCGGGCCCTCGGCGTGTTCGCGGAGGCGTACGCGGACCGCAACGAGCGGGACCACGAGGCGCTCGTCGCGGCGGTCCGCGCGGGGCGACTGCCCGCCGCGGACCCTTCGGGGACCCGGTGAGTACCCGGTGTTCCGGTCCGCCCCGGAACACGGGTGCGCCCCGGCAGG
>NZ_JBSFVR010000691.1:0-1665 GCF_053592415.1 Streptomyces sp. NPDC002690
CCATGCCCAGGGCCGAGGTCGCGACCAGGGCCTTGACCCGGTTCTCCTGGAGGTCGGTCTCCGCCTGGAGCCGGTCGGCCGAGGTCCCGGCCCGGGCTTCGTCGTGTCCGCGTCCGGCGCCGTGCGGGCGCCGTGCGGGCGCCGTGCGGGCGCCGGACGTCAGGTACTCGCCGCCGTACCTCCCGCGCCGCTCACCCTTCCCGCGCCGCCCGCGCTGACCGCCAGGGGGCGGGCGTCCGCCGGAGGGCTCCCGTCGCTCCCCGCCACGGGCTCCCGGTCGGGGCGCACCAGCCGGCGCGGGCCCGCCAGGGCATAGGTCAGCAGGAAGCCGAGCGAGACGACGAACGCGCCGCCGGCCGCGTCGAGGACCCAGTGGTTCCCGGTGCCCACGATGGCGCAGATGGTGAAGAACGGGTGGAGCAGCCCCAGCGGCTTCATCCAGACCTTCGGGGCGAGGATCAGGATCATCAGCCCGCACCAGAGCGACCAGCCGAAGTGCAGCGACGGCATGGCCGCGTACTGGTTGGTGACCGAGGTGAGCGTCCCGTAGTCGGGCTTGGAGAAGTCCTGGACGCCGTGCACGGTGTCGATGAACCCGAGGCCCGGCATGAGCCGGGGCGGGGCCAGCGGGTAGAGCCAGAAACCGACCAGGGCGAGGAGGGTCGCGAAGCCGATCGTGGAGCGGGCCCAGCGGTAGTCGGCGGGGCGGCGCACGTAGAGCACGCCGAGGATGGTCAGCGGGATGATGAAGTGGAACGTCGAGTAGTAGTAGTCGAAGAAGTCCCGCATCCAGCCGATTCCGGCGACCTTGTGGTTGAACCAGTGCTCGACGTCGATGTGCAGCCACCGCTCCAGCGAGTGGACCTGCCGGCCGTGCTTCTCGGCGGTGGGGCGGCCCGCCGTCGCGGCTAGCCGGACCTTGGCGTACGCGGAGTACACCACCCGGATGAGCAGGAGTTCCAGCAGCAGGTTGGGGCGGGTCAGCACCCGGCGCCAGAACGGCAGCAACGGCACCCGGCTCCAGCGCGCCGCGACCGGCCGCGCGTACTCGGTGGGGACCGGCTTCAGCCAGTACGGCGAGGTGCGCGGCAGGAACGGGACGGCGCAGGCGGCGCCGAGCGCGGCGAGCAGCACCACGTTGTCGCGCACCGGGTGGAGCGCCGCCATGTTCGGCAGCAGCATGGTGCCGGGCAGGGTGAGGACGAGCACCACCACGGCGGGCCAGACCGGCCGGTCCGAGGCGCGCTTCCCGACCCGGCCGACCACCGCGAGCAGCACCCAGAGGAGCTGGTGCTGCCAGGAGGCCGGGGAGACGACGACGGCCACGCAGCCGGTCACCGAGACGGCGAGGAGCAGCTGCCCGTCCCGGGCGTACCGGGCGGCTCGGCGCAGTCCGAGCACGGCGACGGCGACGGCCAGGACCAGCAGGACGGTGATCTCCAGCGGGCCTTCGAGGCCGAGGCGGAGCAGGGCGCCGTGCAGCGACTGGTTGGCGAGGCCGTCCGGGCGCTCGCCGAGGCCCGCTCCCGCGACGTGGTGGATCCAGTACGTCCAGGAGTCGTGCGGCAGCGCGGCCCAGGCGACGGCGGTGAGCGCGGCGAAGGTGGCGCCGACCGCGTCCAGAAGCGGATGGAGCGCACCGTCTGGAACACCGGCGGCTGCACC
>NZ_JBSFVR010000692.1:0-1664 GCF_053592415.1 Streptomyces sp. NPDC002690
GGCGGGCCCGGCCGGCTGTTCCAGGAAGGCTTCGACCGCCGTGCGCCAGGCGTCCGGGCGGTCGTAGTGGGCGAGGTGGCCGGCGTCGGGGATCTCGGCGTACTGTCCGAGCGGCAGCACCCGGACCATCTCCTGGGCCTCGGCGCGGCCCAGTTGGCCGTCTATCCCGCGCAGCACCAGCGTCGGGCAGCGGACCTGTGCCAGCTCCTCCCAGTGCGCGTCCAGGACCCAGGTCGCCCGGGACTCCAGCATCTGGCGGCGCGAGAAGACCGGCCGCCAGCCGTCCTCGCCCTCCGCCATCACCTCGGCGAAGAACTCGCCGCGCGCCGGGTTGGGGCGCTCCACCCACGGGTCGTCCTCGCCGAACCACTTCCGTACGTCGGCGAGGGTCGTGAAGGGCACCGGCCAGGAGTCGAACCAGCCGCTCCATTCGCGCTGGGTGGCGGCGCCGGGCGCGGAGGCCCGCATGTCGCAGATGACCAGGGAGCGCACCAGGTCGGGGCGCTTGGCGGCGAACTGCCAGGCGGTGAGGGCTCCCATGGCGTGTCCGACGAGGGTCACCGGGCCCAGGCCGAGCTGTTCGACCGCGCTCTCGACGTCGTCCACGTACGCGTCACGGGTGTACGGCCCGTCCGCGGGCTTCTCACTGCGGCCGTGGCCGCGCTGGTCGAGCCCGATCACGCGGTACCGCTCCGAGAGCCAGCGGGCCTGGGCGGCCCAGTGGGTGGCGCGGCCCATCAGTCCGTGCAGCAGTAAGACCCCCGGCGCACTCGCTTCGTCCGCGCGCCCCTTGGGCGGATCGGTGAACTCCCAGGCCGCGAGCCGGACGCCGTCCGAGCCCGTCACATCGATGCGCCGCACCATATGTCCTGGCATCCCCTTCTGGTTCTCGATCACGGGTGGCCTCGCCGCTCACACTATCGAACCTTTATTCGAAAACAGCAGGACTGGCGTTCAACACCGCTCGTTCGGGTGACAACGTTCCATGATTGACCGCCGCCGACCTGGGGAGATGTTCAGCGGGGAGCGGGCCGCTCGGGGATGACGGTCCGCAGGAACGACCCTGGGAGCTCGGGGCTCCGGGTCGGCACCGGGGAGGACGGACCCCGGCGCCCGTGGGCGCCGGGGTCTTCGGTCTTCCTCGCGCCCCCTTCACCGCGACTGCGGCGGCGGGCAGGGGCGCACGCGTCGGCGCGCGCCCCCGGAGCCGTACCGGCTCGCGGGACCGCGGCACCGGATCGCGGGGCGGCCGGGTGTCGGCTCCCGGACGCGGCGGACGCCTCCGGAAGCCCGGCGCGCGAGCCGCCGTCCCCCGGGTCGCGTCCGGCGGAGGCGTACATGGGCGCACAGGGGGCGCGTACCGCTGCACATGCTGGTACGTCGGGCGCATTCCCTGCTCCCTCCCCTGCCGCGCGGCCCGCCCGGCCAGCGCCCTCAGGTCATATGCCTGGCTTCAGCCTGGCACGCGCGGCGCCCGCCCGCTGCAATTCCGTACGGAAAAGAGAAAGCGGACGTCACGGTTGGATTGCCGTGACGCCCGCCCGGCGGGGCCCGCGTGGCGGGGACCCGGGGTGTGACGCGTGTTCCGTACCTGGTCAGAGCGCGGCCGGAGCCGTACGGGGAGCCGTACGCGACCTCCCGGCGCCCGGCCTCCGCGATCCCGG
>NZ_JBSFVR010000693.1:0-1659 GCF_053592415.1 Streptomyces sp. NPDC002690
GCGTTCTCCCAGGGCGACATCAACTGGGGCGCGATACCCGACTACTTTTTCAACGACCAGATCCTCGAAGGCGTCCGGAACACCGTCGCGGGCCGACAGGCCCTGCCCGCGGGTCCCCGGCACGTTCCGGGCGGCGGCCAGGGCGTCGAGGGCAGCCTCGGCTCCGGCCATGTACCGGCCCTGGACGCAGCGGATGAGGGAGAGGGCGAGGAAGTGGCCGGTGGCCGGTTCCGGTGCGGTGTCCTCGGTCACCGGGTGGTCCCGCAGGGTCCGCAGGCCGGTGCCCGGGCCGCTCGTCTTGGCGAGCGTCTCGGCGAGCAGCGCCGCCGCGAGGACCGCGTCGTCGTGGTCGCCGCGCCGCTCGAACTCGGTCAGGGCGAGCCGTACCGCGTCGGCGGCCTGCTCGAAGTGGCCCATCCTGCGCAGGACATGGGCGTGCGCGAGCCGGGCGCGGGCCGCGTCGACGTCGAGGCGGGCCACCAGGTCGCGGTAGTAGCGGTCGGCGGCGTCGTTGGCGTACAGGGCGGCGGCCCGTTCGGCGGCCCGGCGCAGGTACTCGGCCGCGCGCGGGTCGTCGGCGCGCGCGAAGTGGGAGGCGAGGGTGTCGACGGCGTCGGGGCGCCGCCGCTGGACCGCCTGCGCGAACGCGGCGTGCAACTGCCTGCGGCGGACCACGGCCAGCTGCTCGTAGCAGGTCAGCCGGACCAGCGGATGGCGGAAGGCGACCCCGGCCTCGGGCCGTCCGGCCACCACCACGTGCCGTTCCTCGACGAGCGAGGCGGCGATGGCGCGCTCCAGGGCGTCGGCCGCCGCCGCGCCGGACACCTGCGGGTTGAGCCCGTGCTCGGCGACGTCGAGCAGTTCCGAGAGGGCCGCGTCACCGCCGGCGACCGAGAGCGCCTCGACCAGGCGGCGCGCGTCCGTGTCGAGCCGTTCGAGCCGGTCGGCCACCAGGTCCCGCACGCCCTCGGGGGCGTAGTCGCCCATGTCGTCGCGGGGCAGGGCGCGGGCGAGTTCGAGGGCGAACAGCGGGTTGCCGAGGGAGAGTTCCCACACCCGGCGGGCCCCGTCGCCGTGGGGGGGCCCGCCCCCCGCGTCCCGTACCACCGCCAGGCACGCCTCCTTGTCGAGGCGCCCCAACTCCTCGCGCACGCAGAGGCGCTGGCGCATCAGTGAGGCCACGACCGAACGGCGCGCGTCGCCGTCGGGAAGCTCCTCCTCGCGGTAGGTCGCCAGGAAGCGCAGCGCCGTCCCCCGCTGCACCGCCCGCCGGGCCAGATGGCCGAGGAGCTGGTACGAACCGGAGTCGGCGCTGTGCAGGTCGTCGAGCACCACCAGCACCGGGCGGACCGCCGCCAGATCGCCGAGGAGGGCCGTGCTCGCCCGGAACAGCCGGTCCCGTTCCTCCTCCGGACTGCGCTCGCCGGTCGTCCCCACCTGCCCGAGCGACGGCAGGAACGCGGCGAGTTCGGGGTACTCGGAGCCGACCCGGGCCCGCTCGGCCGCGCTGTGCTCGGCGAGCCAGCCGTCGAGCGCCTCCGCGAACGCCCCGTACGGTGTGTGTCCCCGAGTACTCCTGGATGCCGAAGTTGTGCACGGCCAGGTCCAGGTGGACCGCCGCCGCCATGCCCACCGGCGAGATGTCCTCCGGCCCGTGCG
>NZ_JBSFVR010000694.1:0-1640 GCF_053592415.1 Streptomyces sp. NPDC002690
TCGCGGCGTGGTGGGGCGGCGGAGGGTGTTGCCGGGTTGGTGGCGGAGTTGGAGGCCGCCGGGGCGGTGGTGGAGGTGGTGGCTTGCGACGTGTCTGACCGTGATGCGGTTCGGGGGTTGGTCGCTTCGGTGCCGGAGGGTTTCGAGCTGTGTGGTGTGGTCCATGCGGCCGGTGTGCTGGACGACGGTGTGATCAGTTCCCTGACCCCCGCACGCCTGGATCGGGTGTTGGCCGCGAAGGCGGACGCCGCCTGGTACCTGCACGAGGCGACCGCGCACCTCGGCCTGTCCCTGTTCGCCATGGTTTCCTCGCTGTCCGGTGTGCTGGGTGCTCCGGGCCAGGCGAACTACGCGGCGGCGAACACGTTCCTGGACGGGTTGGCGGTGTGGCGGCGTGCGCGGGGTCTGGTCGGGCAGTCGGTGTCCTGGGGCCTGTGGGCCGCTGGTGACAGCGATGGTATGGGTGGTCGGCTCGATGCCGAGGCGACGGCGCGGATCGGGGCCGGTGGTGTGCTGCCGTTGTCCCGGAAGCAGGCGGTGGAGCTGTTCGACGCCGCGCTGTCCGGTGGGGCCGCGCATCTGGTGGGTGCGTGGTGGGACCTGGCGGTGCTGCGACGGCTTGCCAGGGACGGTGAACTGGCCCCGGCACTGAGCGGGCTGGTACCGGCCACGCGTCGTACGGCCGCAGTCGGCGAGTCGGTGTCGCAGCTGGAGTCCCGGCTGCGTGCCGTCGACGCGGCGGGCAGGCGGCGGATTCTGATCGATCTGGTCGCCTCGGCCGTCGCCGCTGTGCTCGGGTACGCCGACGCGGCGGCCGTCGGTCCGGCCGTGGCGTTCAAGGACCTCGGCCTGGACTCGCTCGGCGGGATCAACGTCCGCAACCGCCTGCAGACGGCCTCCGGCGTAACGCTGCCGGCCTCGCTGGTGTTCGACTACCCGAACCCGACCGTGCTGGCGGAGTTCCTGCTGGACCGGCTGATGCCCGACGGCAAGGCGGTACTCACCGCCGCGGCGACCCCGGTCCGGGCCGTGCCCGTGGACTCGGACCCGGTCGTGGTCGTGGGTATGGGCTGCCGTTATCCCGGTGGTGTGGCCTCGCCGGAGGGGCTGTGGGAGTTGGTGCGTTCCGGTGGGGACGGCATCGGGGATTTCCCGGGGGATCGTGGCTGGGACGTCGATGGGTTGTTCGACCCGGACCCGGACGCGCTGGGTAAGACTTATGTGCGGCGTGGTGGGTTCCTGGCGGATGTTGCGGGGTTCGATGCCGGGTTCTTCGGGATTTCGCCGGCCGAGGCGGTGGCGATGGATCCGCAGCAGCGTTTGATGCTGGAGGTGTCCTGGGAGGCGTTCGAGCGGGCGGGCATCGATCCGTTGGGTCTGCGGGGTTCGCGGACCGGTGTCTTCGCGGGCGTCATGTCTCGCGATTACGACCGGGTCGGCGGCACCGGGGAGAACGGCGGCGACGGGACCGAGGGCTTCGGCACCGGCGTGATGGGCTCGGTGGTCTCCGGTCGGCTTTCCTACGTCTTGGGTCTGGAAGGTCCCGCGGTCAGCGTTGACACGGCGTGTTCGTCGTCGTTGGTGACGATCCATCTGGCGGCGCAGGCTTTGCGGGGTGGTGAGTGTGATCTGGCGGTGGC
>NZ_JBSFVR010000695.1:0-1624 GCF_053592415.1 Streptomyces sp. NPDC002690
CGTTGACCGGCGGTCTGGCCGAGGTTGCGCAGGGGTATGGGTCGGCGGAGTACTGGGTGCGGCATGCTCGTGAGGCGGTCCGGTTCGCCGATGCCGTGCAGACCCTGGTCGCCTGCGGTGCGGGCCGGTTCGTCGAGCTGGGCCCCGGCGCGTTGGTGTCGGCGGTCGCGGCCACGGCCGAGCAGGCCGGCGAGGGGGCCGACGGAGTATCGGTGGTGCCGTTGCTGAGTCGGCAGGGCTCCGAACAGGCGGCGTTGATGGCGGGTTTGGGGCGGTTGTTCGTTTCGGGTGTTCCGGTGTCCTGGCGGGACTGGCAGTCCGGCGGCAACCTGGTCGATCTTCCTACCTACGCTTTTCGGCGTGACCGCTATTGGCTGAGCACGCCGTCGTCCGTGGGAGACGTCAAGGCTGCTGGACTGGCGTCGGCCGGGCACCCGGTGCTCGGTGCCGTCGTGGCCTGGCCCGGGTCTTCGGGAGTACTGCTCACCGGCCAGGTGTCGCGGTCGGCGCAGCCGTGGTTGGCCGATCACGAGGTCCTCGGGCACGTGATGGTGCCGGCCTCGGCGCTGGTGGAGCTGGCGGTACGGGCCGGCGACGAAGTCGGCTGCCCCGTGATCGGTGAGCTGGCGATGACGGCGCCGCTGGTGGTGCCGGAGCGCGGCGGCGTGCAGGTGCACGTGATGGTGGCCGAGGCGGACGAGCACGGGCGGCGGGAGATCGAGATCCACTCGCGTCCGGACGCCGCGTCCGACCGGTGGCAGTTGCATGCGCGGGGCGTGCTGGCTCCGGCGGCGGCCGGTGAGGAGGAGTGGCCGGAGTCGGTGTGGCCGCCGGCCGGGGCGCAGGCGGTCGACGTGGACGCCGCGTACGAGGCGCTGGCCGGCCGGGGGTACGGCTACGGCCCTGCGTTCCGTGCCGTACGGGCGGTGTGGCGGCGCGGGCCGGAGATCTTCGCCGAGGTAGCAGCCCCGAAGGTGTTGGCCCTCGCGGGCTTCGGCATCCACCCGGCGGTGCTGGACGCGGCGGTCCACGCCCAGGCGCTGGGTGCCGATGCTGCGGACACCGACGACACCGGGTCCGGCGAGGTGAGGGTTCCGTTCCTGTGGGAGGGCGTGACGCTGCACGCGGCTGGTGCCTCGACGGTGCGGGTGCGGATCAGTCCGGCCGGTGCGGACGCGGCGACCGTGCAGGTCGTCGACGAGACCGGCGCGCCGGTGCTGACCGTCGCCTCGCTGGCGACCCGCCCGGTCACGGCGGAAGCGTTGGCGGACGCCGCGAGTGCGGCTCCGGACGGCCTGTTCGAGGTGGCCTGGTCGCCGCTGCCGGTGCGGTCGTCTTCGTCGGCTGCGCTGCCGGTGGAATGGTGGGAGTGGTGTTCGGCGCCGGACGCAGACCCGGCGGCCGAGGCTCACAGGGCCGCGCACGAGGCGCTGGACCGGGTGCAGACCTGGCTGGTCGAGGGCGACCCGCAGGCGAGACTCGCCGTCGTGACTCGGGGTGCGGTCGCGCTGTCGGGTGAGGAGGTCGCCGACTTGGCGGCGTCGGCGGTGTGGGGTCTGGTGCGTTCGGCGCAGTCCGAGAATCCGGGCCGGTTCGTTCTCATCGACACGGATGCCGAGCTCTC
>NZ_JBSFVR010000696.1:0-1597 GCF_053592415.1 Streptomyces sp. NPDC002690
CCCGGGCCGAAGGTCACGCCCGCTCGCCCGGCGGTTCGCCGGGGCCGCCCCCGCGACCCGGCGCGGGCTGCGCCGGCTGCTGGTGCTGCTCTGCCTGATGCCCCTGATCGTCGTCCTGGCCCACGAGGCGCTGCGACTGCCGCACCTGAACACGGCGTTGGCGTACGGCCTGGTGGTCCTGGCGGGCACGATCACCCTGCTGTACGTCGCGTACAGCCGCTACGAGGACCCCTCGACGACCCCCGGCTCCCGAGGGCCCGACGACGGCTTCCCGCCGCTCCCCGCCCGGCCGCGCGTCGACTTCCTGCTGGCGGTGAAGGACGAGGCCGACGCCATCGAGGAGTGCGTCCGCTCCATGGCGGCCTCGGACTGCCCGCGGGTGCGGATCATCGTGGTGGACGACTTCTCCACCGACGGCACGCGCGACATCCTGGTCCGGCTGCGGGACGAACTCGGCATCACCGTCATGCTGTTGGACGAGAACGTCGGGAAGAAGCACGCCCTGGTCGCCGCGTGCGAGCGGGTGGACGCGGAGATCGTCGCGTTCACCGACTCCGACTGCGTCCTCGCGCCCGACGCGCTCCGCCGCTGCGTGGACGCCCTGGCCCGCCACCCGCGCCTCGGTGCCGTGAGTGGCCACTGTCGGGCCCTGAACGCCGGTGCGACACTGCTGACGAGCATTCAGGACACTTGGTACGAAGGTCAGTTCAGGATCTCCAAGGCGGCGGAGTCCGCCTTCGGTTCGGTGTCCTGCGTCTCCGGCCCGCTCGCGGTCTTCCGCCGGGACGCGATCCACAACTACCTCCCCGCCTGGGCCGGTGACCGCTTCCTGGGCGCGCCCTTCCGCTTCGCCACCGACCGTCAGCTGACCGGGTACGTCCTCGGGCAGGCGTGGATCGGCAGAGCCCTCAAGGACCGCTACCGGGACTCCCCGTTCGTGTCCGGCGAGGACCACCCCGAACGCCGCTGGCAGGTCGGTTACGTCCGGTCGGCGCTCGTCCGTACCAACGTCCCGGCCCGGCTCGTCCCGTTGATGCGCCAGCAGGTCCGCTGGAAGAAGAGCTTCATCCGCAACCTCTTCTTCACCGGCTCCTTCATGTGGCGCCGGGGCCCCGGACCGGCCGTCCTGTTCTACGGGCACGTGCTCTGGGTGCTCGCCGCCCCGCTGATGGCCGTCCGCCACCTGGTCTGGGCCCCGCTCCACGGCGCGTACCTCCTCACCCTCCTCTACGTCTGCGGGGTACTGCTCAAGGGCTGTGTCTGGGGCCTCGCCTACCGGATCGACCACCCCGGCGACACCCGTTGGAGGTACCGCCCCCTGATGAGCCTGTTCTCCTCGGTGGTCCTGGCCTGGCTGCTCCCGTACTCCCTGCTCACCGTCCGGCGCGGGATCTGGTCGAGGAGCGCGACATGAGGGCGGGCGACAGAAGGTCGAGCGGCTGGCGACTGGGCGGGGAACCCCCGTGCGGCGCGAACGCGGGTGCGGGCCGCACGGAAGCGGGCCCGCGCAGGTTCAGATAGTCGATCTTCCCGCCGCGCACCAGCACGCGTTCCAGTACCGCCCCGTGCATCTGCACCCCGCCGAGACGCGCGTCCA
>NZ_JBSFVR010000697.1:0-1586 GCF_053592415.1 Streptomyces sp. NPDC002690
CGGCCAGGGTTGCCGATGCAACCTCATCACCCTCCAGGAGGGCAAACAGATCTGCCGGATCGCTCACAGACGCATCGGCAACACCCCCGACAGGGGTGCGTACCGGCTGCCGCGCGCACCCTGCCCCGGGCGAGACTTGCTGCCGTACGGGGGTGCCGTGGAACCACGCGGCGGTACCCGGTCGGTGGCGGGGACGAAGGAGCCGAGGGGCGATGAGCAGGACGATCAGCCGTTTCAGGGAAGCGACGAGAGCCGCGGGACGCGGGCTGGCACTGGCGGTGGCGGGTCTGCCCGGCTCGCTGGTCCTCTTCGTCGCGACGGTGCTCTCCGTCGCGTTCGTCCTGCTCGGGGTCGGGTTCCTCACCACGCCGTACGTACTGGAGCAGGTGCGCCGGCACGCGAACCGGCGCAGGCTCCTCGCGGCGGCCTGGTCCGACGTGCGGATACCGGTCCCGTACCGGCCCCTTCCGAAGGGGCCGCGCACCGGCTTCACCGGGCAGGTGGAGCGCACTCTCCTGATGCTGAAGGACCCGGCGACACGGCGGGACGTCCAGTGGCTGTTCACCGACATGACCGCGGGCTTCGTGCTGGCGATCGTTCCGGCCACGCTGCTGATCTGGTGGCTGGAGGGGCTGGTCCTCGTCGCCGGCCTGTGGCACGTCTTCCGTGACGACCCCTACTGGTACGGCTTCGTCCCCGTGGACAGCCAGGCCACCGCGGTCGCGGCGCTCGCACTGGGCCTGCTCGTCTTCCACGTCGGTCTGTGGGCGGCCGAGCCGATGCTGCGGCTGCACTTCGTGCTGGCCCGGGCGGTCCTCTCGCCCACCCCGGAGGAGCTGGCCCGGCGCATCGAGCGGCTGACCGAGACACGGCACGAGGCGGTGGACTCGGCGGCCTCGGAACTGCGGCGCATCGAACGGGACCTGCACGACGGGGCGCAGGCCCGCCTGGTCGCCATGGGGATGAACCTCGGGGCGATCGAGGCGCTGATCGAGAGGGACCCGGAGCAGGCGAAGCGGATGCTGGCGGCGGCCCGGGCCTCCTCGGCAGAGGCCCTCACCGAACTGCGCGACCTCGTCCGGGGCATCCATCCGCCGGTGCTCGCCGAGCGGGGCCTCGGGGACGCGGTGAAGGCCCTGGTCCTGCGGATGCCCCTGGAGTCCGAGGTGTCGGTGGATCTGCCGGGGCGGCCGGACGCGCCGGTGGAGTCGGCAGCGTACTTCGCGGTGAGCGAGGCGCTGACGAACGCGGCGAAGCACTCGGGTGCCGACCGCGTCTGGGTGGACGTCCACCACGCGGACGGGATGCTCCGGGTCTCGGTGACGGACAACGGCCGGGGCGGGGCCGCGGTCGGCGGCGGGGCCGCGGTCGGCGGCGCGGCGGTCGGCGGCGGTTCGGGGCTGAGCGGGATCGAACGGCGGCTCGGTACATTCGACGGCGTCCTGGCCGTCAGCAGTCCCGTCGGCGGCCCCACTCTGGTCACCCTGGAGATCCCTTGCGCGTTGTCCTAGCCGAAGACCTCTTCCTGCTCCGCGACGGGCTGGTCCGGCTGCTGGAGGCGTACGACTTCGAGGTCGTGGCCGCCG
>NZ_JBSFVR010000698.1:0-1581 GCF_053592415.1 Streptomyces sp. NPDC002690
CGCAACATGGGCTAGGGGCGCGGCGGCACCGTGGTGTTGCTCCGCTGGATCTCCGCGTGTCCGGCGGGGCGTCGTCCGCCGGACACCACCCGGACTTCAGACCCCGACGTCCCTCCGCCGGAGGTCGTCGAGGGACTCGCGGCGTACGAGCAGCCGCGCGGTGCCGTCCGACACGGCGACCACCGGCGGCCGGCCGACGAGGTTGTACCCGGAGGCCATCGACAGGTGGTACGCCCCGGCCGCCGGGACGGCGAGCAGATCGCCCGGGTGCACGTCGCCGGGGAGTTCCACGGCATCGGCCAGGATGTCGCCGGCCTCGCAGTGCCGGCCCACCACGGTCATCATCACCCCGGGTGCGGTGGAGGCCCGTCCGACCATGCGGGGCACGTACCGCACCCCGTACAGCGCCGGGCGCGGGTTGTCGCTCATGCCGCCGTCGACGGCGACGAAGGTGCGGGTACCGGTGCGCTTGACCGCGAGTACCCGGTACACGGCGACGCCCGCCGGACCGATGACCGCCCGTCCGGGTTCGACCGTCAGCCGGGGCACCGGCAGCATGGACCGGGCGCAGCCGGCGGCCAGTTCGGCACGGATGCGCGAGGCGAGGGCGGGGACGTCGAGCGCGGGTTCGCCCGCCCGGTAGGCGATCCCGTGCCCGCCGCCCATGTCCAGTTCGGGCAGCACCACCCCGTGCTTGTCCCGGGTGCGGGCGAGGAGCCCCACCATCCGGCGCAGCGCGGACACGTACGGCGTGATCGAGGTGATCTGCGAGCCGATGTGGCAGTGCAGGCCGACGAGTTCGAGTCCCGGCTGACCGAGGACGCGGTCGATGGCGTGCTGGGCAGAGCCGTCCATGAGGGAGAGGCCGAACTTCTGGTCGTCGGTACCGGTGCGCACCGCCGCGTGACCGCCGGCCGAAATGCCGGGCACCACGCGGATCATGACGGGCTGACGGGTGCCGTGCGGCACCAGAGCGGCGAGGCGTGCGATCTCGGAGGTCGAGTCGAGCACGATCCTGCCGACCCCGAGCCGCACGGCGGTGCTCAGGTCCTCCGGGCTCTTGGCGTTGCCGTGCAGCACGATCCGGTCGGCGGGGAAGCCCGCGCTGATCGCGAGGAGGAGTTCACCGGCCGAGCAGACGTCGAGCCCGAGCCCTTCTTCGCGTATCCAACGGACGACGGCCCGGCTCAGGAACGCCTTCGCCGCGTAGACGACGTCCGCCTCTTCGGGCGGGAAGGCGGCCCGGTAGGTCCGGCAACGGTCGCGGACCTCGTGCTCGTCGAGCAGGTACAGCGGGGTGCCGAACCGTTCGGCTGCCTCGGCCAGGGAGACCCCGCCCACGGTCATGTCCCCGTGCGGGCCGGGACGGGTGGAGGCGGGCCAGACGTCCTGCGGGTACGCCTGCCACGCCGGGGAGGCGCACGGGGCGAGGGCGGAGGGCGCGGTCGGGGAGCCGGACGGGGCGGCTGAGACGGCTGAGCGGCGGACTTCCCCGGCCGGGAAGGGCATCAAGGTCGGCCCGTACACCTCGCAGTTCAAGAACCTGGAGCCCGCGGTCACCTCGACGCTGAGCAAGGTCTC
>NZ_JBSFVR010000699.1:0-1579 GCF_053592415.1 Streptomyces sp. NPDC002690
CCGCCGTTCTGGTCTTCCAGCAGGCTCCGCTTTTCGAGGCGGATGAGCTGGACGACTCCTTCGGTGGGATCGACGTTGGGCATTTTCACCCGGGTGAGCACTTCATAGGTGAAGACGTGCTGGGCGATCATGCTGCGCAGGTAGATCGCGTGATCTTGCAGGTATTCCGGGTCGAAGCGCGTGAGGGGATATTCTCGGCCGTCCAACTCCAAAGCGTCGTGCCGAAGGTCCCTGTCCAAGCCGGCCATGTAGTACCCACCGCCCCGATTCGGTGGGCGGAAGTGGCTGATCAGCACCTTGAACCGTTGGGGTTCGGTGTTGATCGATCCGCCCGCCTGTTCGTCGGCCCAGGCGGTCAGCCAGTGGCTGTCTCCGCCGACTCCGTCCAGCCAGGTGTGGAACTCGGCGGACACACCGTCAGCGCCCCGCAGGGAACCGCCGATGGGGCCGGTCATGTCGGCGGGATCGACCAGGGCCCACGGTGTGTCCTCGGGGTCCTGCACGTCGTTCTGCCGCTGCCAGTCGGGGTTGCTGACGAGTTCGCGGGGGAGTCGGTCGAGCAGACCGTGTTCTGTCAGGAGCATCTGTACGCGGAGGAACTCAACTCGGTACTCGGGTCGCCAGCCGTCGTCCTTGAGGAGGGTGTTGGTCTTCAACAGGCGTTCCGCTGAGTCCCGTTCGCTACCGGGTGCGTTGTCGTCGGCCCGTACGTACTCGGCCCGTTCGATGACGAGGTCGAGGTACTTGTCGGCCGGTTCCATCACGGCGTCGAAGGCGGCGAAGCCGTCCCAGGAGTCGCTCCACTCGGCTGCTGCCGGATGGTGCTCCGGGTACTTGAGCGGGACCGTCAGGCCTCGTCGGGTGTCGGTGACCACGGCGAAGGATTCCATCGGGGGTGCCAGCGACCACAGGGTCTGTGCGTTGAACGGCCCCTCGGGGAGGTTGTCCGGAAGAACGTAGGTGACCAGGGACGATGCGTCGAACGGCGTGCTCTGCTCTGCCTCGTCGTCCTGCGCGGGTTCGGGCGAGGGCGGTGACTGCACGGGACTCGGCGCGGAGACGGGGGGCTGTGCCCACGTGGAGCGTGGTGCCGTGGACGGGCCGGACGGGGTCGGGAGGGGTGCGTCCCAGTCGGTGTCGTCGGAGTCGGCTGCGTCCGAGTCGGAGTCGGAGTTTTGTCGGCGGAGTCCGGGTGGTATCGGGAGCATGCGGGGGGCGACGGCGTCGGCGTCCCGTTGCGTGGTGTTGTCGTCGCTCTCGGGCCCGAGGGGTTGGGAGACGGGGTCGATCCAGGTGTGCTTGCGGGCGGATGCGGTGCCGGCGTTGCGGGCTTGTTTCCAGTTGCCGTTGCCGTTGCTGTGCTGGATGTCGGTGTTGCCGATGAGGGTGGCGAGGAGTTGGAGGTGGCGTTGGCGTAGTTGGGCTTGGGGGAGTGCGTCGGGTGGGGGTTGGTGGTAGTTGCCGAGGAGGCTTCCCTTGATGTTGGGGCGGTGGGGGACGGTGTCGTCCTGGTATTCGTCGCGGAGGCCGAGTTGGTGGCCGAGTTCGTGGGCGTAGTCGATGGGGTTGGCGTCGTGGT
>NZ_JBSFVR010000700.1:0-1578 GCF_053592415.1 Streptomyces sp. NPDC002690
GGGCGTCCTTGTAGGAGACGACGTCGGCGTGGCCGGCGATCCACTCGGCCAGTTCCACCGGAGGTACGGTCTCCGCCTCGACCACGAGCGCGGCGCCCGCCGCTTCGCCGGCCTCGGCGCCGCGGCCGGTCACCTGCTCGTTGCCGCCCGCCCGGATCACCACGACCTTGCCGATGTGGTGGGCGCGGGACATGAACGAGAACGCCTCGTCGGCCTCGTCCGCCCCGAAGGTCCGCACCGGCAGCGGAGTGATCACCCCCTGCTGGAGCAGCTCGACCACCGAGCGCCAGGCCCGCTCCCACGCGTCCCCGTCGATCTCCGGGTTGTACGCGCTGAAGGTGCGCCCCGAGGCGAACAGTCCGAGGTCCAGCGGGGTGTGGGCGAGGATGTCGCGGCGGCCGATCTCGACGAACCGGCCCCGGGTGCGCAGTGTGCGCACGCCCGCGGGGATGAACTCCCCGGCCAGCGAGTTGAGCACCACGTCGACACCGCCCGCGGCCAGCGTCTCAGCCTCGAAGTCCAGCGAGCGGGAGTCCATCACCAGGGTGGCACCCAGGCCCTTCACCACGTCCCGCTTGGTCTCGTTGCCGGCCGTGGCGAACACCTCGGCGCCGCGGTGGGCGGCGATCTGCAGGGCCGCCAGGCCCACCCCGCCGGCCGCCGCGTGCACCAGGACCCGCTCGCCGCGCGCCAGCGCGCCGACGTTGACCAGGCAGTCGTAGGCGGTGGTGAACGCGACCGGAATGGAGGCGGCCTGGCTGAAGGTCATCCCGGCCGGGATGCGGCAGGCGAGCGCGTCGCGGACCACGACGTAGTCGGAGAAGCAGGACGCGCCGATCGCCATCACCGCGTCGCCGACCCGGAAGCGGGTCACGCCCTCGCCGACGGCGGTCACGACGCCGGCGCACTCCAGGCCGAAGCGGTGCTCAGGGCCTGGGGCGTCCAAGGCTCCCGCGGCGATCAGGACCTCCTTGAAGTTCAGGCCCGTCGCCCTGACCTCGACCTCGATCTCGCCGGCTGTGGGCTCCGGCCGCTCGACGGGCACCAGGCGCAGGGCGCTCAGGTCGCCCGCCTCGGTGGAGACGAGGCCGCGGTTGGCCGCCTCGGCGGGTTCCGCGTCCGCGCCGGCGCCGAGGTCCGCCGCGACCCGGTCGGGGTCCACCTCGCGCAGCGAGTAGCCGAGGATGTCGAGGACCGGCTGCCCGGACCCGTCCTGGACCCGTACGTCGAAGAGCAGCGAGCCGCTCTCGCCGGACTCCCGGTGGGTGATCCGGCTGACGATCCGGTCCGGCATCGGGGCGTGCACGGTGATCCGCTCGTAGGACATCGGCAGGTGCACGCGGTCGCTGACGCCGGACACCAGCGCGCCGGCCGCGGTGTCCAGCAGGGCCGGGTGGATCCCGTAGCGGCCCAAGTCGTCCGTGAACCGCGACGGGAGCCGGCAGTCGAGCAGCAGCTCGTCCGCGCCGCTCCGCCAGATCCGCTCGATGTTGTCCCAGCGCGGGCCGAAGGCGATCAGGTCCGAGCCCGGCAGGCTGCCCGGCTCGCCGCTGCCCGCCGGGATCTCCAGCCGCTCCC
>NZ_JBSFVR010000701.1:0-1574 GCF_053592415.1 Streptomyces sp. NPDC002690
AGCCAGGGCCCAGGCGCGGTACATCCGCGTCACGCCCATGAAGGCCCGCCGAGTGGTGGACCTCATCCGTGGCATGGATGCCACGGAGGCTCAGGCGGTCCTGCGTTTCGCCCCGCAGGCCGCGAGCGTGCCGGTTGGCAAGGTGCTTGACAGCGCCATTGCCAACGCTGCACACAACTACGACCACCCTGACGCCTCTTCGCTGGTCATCAGCGAGGCGTACGTGGACGAGGGCCCGACCCTGAAGCGGTTCCGTCCGCGTGCTCAGGGCCGTGCCTACCGGATCCGTAAGCGGACCAGCCACATCACCGTGGTCGTCAGCAGCAAGGAAGGAACCCGGTAATGGGCCAGAAGGTAAACCCGCACGGGTTCCGGCTCGGCATTACCACGGACTTCAAGTCCCGTTGGTACGCCGACAAGCTGTACAAGGACTACGTCAAGGAAGACGTCGCCATTCGTCGCATGATGACGAAGGGCATGGAGCGCGCCGGCATCTCGAAGGTTGAGATCGAGCGCACCCGCGACCGCGTCCGCGTCGACATCCACACCGCTCGTCCGGGCATCGTCATCGGCCGCCGCGGCGCCGAGGCCGACCGCATCCGCGGCGAGCTGGAGAAGCTGACCGGCAAGCAGGTCCAGCTGAACATCCTCGAGGTCAAGAACCCCGAGGTTGACGCTCAGCTGGTGGCCCAGGCCGTCGCCGAGCAGCTCTCCTCCCGCGTCTCCTTCCGTCGCGCCATGCGTAAGAGCATGCAGAGCTCGATGAAGGCCGGCGCCAAGGGCATCAAGATCCAGTGCGGTGGCCGCCTCGGCGGCGCCGAGATGTCCCGCTCGGAGTTCTACCGCGAGGGCCGCGTGCCCCTGCACACGCTCCGCGCGAACGTCGACTACGGCTTCTTCGAGGCCAAGACGACCTTCGGCCGCATCGGCGTGAAGGTCTGGATCTACAAGGGCGACGTCAAGAACATCGCCGAGGTCCGCGCCGAGAACGCCGCTGCCCGCGCCGGCAACCGCCCGGCCCGTGGCGGCACCGACCGCCCGGCCGGCCGTGGTGGCCGCGGTGGCGAGCGTGGCGGTCGCGGACGCAAGCCGCAGCAGCCCGGCACGGTGGAGGCCCCCAAGGCCGACGCCCCCGCCGCCGCTGCTCCGGCTGCTGAGAGCACCGGAACGGAGGCCTGACCGAAATGCTGATCCCCCGTAGGGTCAAGCACCGCAAGCAGCACCACCCGAAGCGCAGCGGTATGTCCAAGGGTGGTACGCAGGTTGCGTTCGGCGAGTACGGCATCCAGGCGCTGACCCCGGCGTACGTGACGAACCGCCAGATCGAAGCAGCTCGTATCGCGATGACCCGCCACATCAAGCGTGGCGGCAAGGTCTGGATCAACATCTACCCGGACCGCCCCCTGACGAAGAAGCCTGCCGAGACCCGCATGGGTTCCGGTAAGGGTTCTCCCGAGTGGTGGATCGCGAACGTCAAGCCCGGTCGGGTGATGTTCGAGCTGTCCTACCCGAACGAGAAGATTGCTCGTGAGGCGCTTACCCGCGCTGCTCACAAGCTTCCGATGAAGTGCCGG
>NZ_JBSFVR010000702.1:0-1572 GCF_053592415.1 Streptomyces sp. NPDC002690
TCTGGCGTCGGTGATCGCCCTGCTGGCCCGCCCGCTGCGTCTGCGGGAGACGAGCGCGCTGCTCTCGTCCGTCCGGGCCCGGCTGCGCCGGTAGGGAACGTGCGAGGACTGCGGCGGAAGGCCCTTCGCGCGGCAACCTCGTACCCCCACAGCACATCTGGCCCTCCGTGCACGTCGGCGACGAACTTCGGGGCGGGCCTTCGACCATGATCGTTGGGATACTCGCGCCATGCCACGTGTGCTCTTGATAGAAGACGACCCCTCCGTGCGCGAAGGGGTCGAACTGGGGCTCCGCCGCCGGGGGCACGAGCTCCTGGCCGCCGGAACCGGGGAAGCCGGGCTGGAGGCGCTCGCCGCCTTCCGGCCCGATCTGGTGCTCCTCGATCTGATGCTGCCCGGCATCAACGGGGTGCAGGTCTGCCGGCGCATCCGCGAGTCGAGCCAGCTGCCGATCATCATGCTCACCGCGCGCGGTGACGATTTCGACGTCGTCGTCGGGCTGGAGGCGGGTGCGGACGACTACATCGTCAAGCCCGCCCGCACCGAGGTCATCGAGGCACGCATCCGCGCCGTCCTGCGCAGGCTCGGCGCGCCGACGGGCCGCACGGGCACCGAGTTCCACGGCGATCTGGCCGTGGACCGGGCCGGGCTCACCGTCACCAGGGCGGGCGAACGGGTTCTGCTCGCCCCCTCGGAACTCAAGCTGCTGCTCCATCTGTCGGCCTCTCCCGAGCAGGTGTTCAGCCGGCAGCAACTCCTCGAATACGTCTGGGAGCACAGCTACCACGGTGACGCGCGTCTGGTCGACGCCTGCGTGCGGAGGCTGCGCCAGAAGATCGAGGACGCGGCCGGCAGCCCCCGGTACATCCAGACCGTGCGCGGCTTCGGCTACCGCTTCGGGCCGCTGTCATGAGGGTGCTGAGCCCTCATCTCGGTCTGCGCACCCGACTCGTCGCCGCTTTCCTGCTGGTGGCCGCGATCAGCGCGGCCACGACCGCCGCCCTGACCTATCGGGAGGCGCGCTCGGCGGTCCTGGAGCAGGCTCAGGACACGGCAGTCGGGCAGTTCCGCGACCGGGTCGCGGCGCTCGGTCCGGGCTTTCCGCTGGACGCCCCACGGCTGCGCTCGCTCTGCGAGACCCTCGCGCGGGAGGGCAAGCCGCACACCTGGATCGTCTTCGCCGAGTACGCGGGCCTGCGGGTCTCCTCCTCCGACCGGCCCACCTCGCAGATCCTCACCGAGCAGCTGCGCAGGGCCGCCCGGGAGAACGCGCACGCCTCGTTCCAGCGGGTCGTCCGCGACGGCCGGGCGTGGCTCACCATCGGCATGCCCGTCATGTTCGACCAGGGCGACGGCCGTCACCGCACCGGACTCGTGATGTACGCCGTGATGCCGCTCGCGCCGGAGGAGGCGAACATCGCGGCCATGGTCACGGCAGCCCGCAACGGCGCCCTGCCCGCCCTCCTCGTCGCCGTGGTCCCGGCACTGCTGGCGGCTCGTCCAGTTCCTTCAGGGCGGCGACCTTGGCGCTCTCCTGGGACTGGCTGAACTCCTCGGCGTTCTCCTGCGTGG
>NZ_JBSFVR010000703.1:0-1571 GCF_053592415.1 Streptomyces sp. NPDC002690
CCCTGGATCGGGCCGAGACGGTATTGAGTGGCCTCGGGGGTGGGTCGTAGTGCGAAAATGCGGCCGGGTGGGCCGGGACCCGTCCCGGCCACGGCGCGGGCGGTGCGAGCCAGTAGAGTCTGCCCGCATCTGCGGGCGCGGCGCCCGCCGGAGGCCAGGGAGCCAAGCGTGCTGATCCCACACGACACCCGCATCGCCCTCGACACGGTGGTCGATCTGGTGAACACCGCCCCGGAAAGCGGGGCGCCCGGCGGCGGGCCCTCGGACAAGATCGCCGGAACCGCGGAGCTGTACGCCTTCGCGGCACGCCATCGCGTCAGCGGAGTCGACCGGCTCAGCGAGAAGGACCTGCGGGCGGTGTGGGACGTACGTGCCAAGTTCGCGGCGGTCTTCGCGGCCGCCGACGCCCGAAGCGCTGCCGATCTCGTCAACCAGCTGGTCGCCGCCGCGGGCACCACTCCGCAGCTGACCGACCACGACGGGTACGACTGGCACATCCACTACTTCGCGCCGGGTGCCTCGATCGCCGACCACCTGGCGGCCGACTGCGGTATGGCGCTGGCGTTCATCGTGGTCACGGGTGAGCAGGAGCGGCTGCGGCGCTGCGAGGCCCCGGACTGCGGCCGGGCGTTCGTCGACCTCTCGCGCAACCGCTCCCGCCGCTACTGTTCCAGCCGCACCTGCGGCAACCGCCTCCATGTCGCCGCGTACCGGGCCCGGCGCAAGGAAGCGGCCGGCTGAGCGGGGCCGCGGGCGAGGCCCGCCCCCGGGCTCACGGCCCGGCGGGCGCGGCCCGCCCCGGTTCACGGGGTGTCCCCGGCTCACGGGGCGTCGCCGGTCTCCGGGGCGTACCCGGACCACGGGGCGTCGCCGGCTCACAGCAGGAAGAGATCGTGCAGTGCGGCCATGAGGATCAGGCCGCCGACCACCGTGAGGAAGATCATCAGCGGCGGCTGGGAGAGAGCGAAGAGGCAGCCACGCGGCTCTTCGGCGGTCTGTGCGGGGGCTTCGCCCCGGGATGTGTCCAACATTTCGTAGCGATCATGACTCAGCCGGGGCCGCCGCGTTGATCAACCCAGCTTTTGGGGCCGGGAGTTCACCTCGAAGAAGCGCCAAAATCGCTTGGGTGTACGACTCTCCCCCTGGTGTCCGACAGGCAGCGGTACGGGCGGCGGCGTCCGGGCCGGGCCGGGATCAGCGGTGGGCGGCGCTGGAGGCGCGGACGACGAGTTCGGGCTGGAGGACCACGTTGCGGTGCTCGTGGGTGCCGGAGTCGTCGTCCGCTTCCTCCAGCAGCAGCTCCGCCGCGAGCTGTCCCATCCGGACCGCGGGCTGCCGGACGGAGGTGAGCGGGACGGCGGCGGCCGCGGCGAACTCGATGTCGTCGTACCCGACGATGGCGACGTCTCCGGGCACGCTCACCCCGGCCGCGTAGAGCGCCTGCAGAACGCCGAGGGCGAGCAGGTCGTTGGCGCAGAAGACGGCGGTGGGGCGGGGCACCAGCCCGAGCAGCCGGGTCGGCCGAGGCGCACTCCAACGAGCCTTTCAGCGGCCTCGCTTGCCCGACGTCG
>NZ_JBSFVR010000704.1:0-1562 GCF_053592415.1 Streptomyces sp. NPDC002690
CGTCGAGGACCTGGCGCGGCTTCTGCGAGGTCGCCGCGCTGTCCAGGTACACGATCTTCTTGCCGTCGTGGACCGTGCGGCCCAGGATGGGGAAGAGGCTCACCAACTCGCAGGTGCCCTGCGATCGCTGAACTGCTCTCGCCCACGCGAACCGCTCGGCTGCCTTGAGCTGTAACTCCCTGCTGACCGTGCGGTTCGACGGTTGGCCCGCCGCCTTGTGGATACAGTATGCCTCTGGTGATATCGCAGCCGCCGACCAGTCGTCACCTCCTGCTTCATCCTCAGTAACACCGTGCGCCCAGGTGCGGGAAGCGCCACTCCGTGCGGGTGTGCAGCGTCTGGCCCGGGCGCAGGACGGTGGTGGGGTAGGCGGCGTGGTTGGGCGAGTCCGGCAGGTGCTGGGTCTCCAGGCAGACCGCGCCGTGGCGGTCGTGCACACGGCCCTCGCCGTCGGTGAAGGTGCCGTCCAGCAGGTTGCCCGTGTAGACCTGGATGCCCGGTTCGGTGGTCCACACTTCCATCACACGGGAGGCGTCGGGCGCGGTGAGCCGGGCGGCACGACGCAGCCCGTCGGTGCCGGGGGCCTCGTCGCGCAGGACCCAGCAGTGGTCGAACCCGCCGGCCGAGGCGAGTTGCTCGTGCGGATGGGCGAGGCGCTCGCGCAGCACGTGGGGGGCGGTGAGGTCGAACGGGGTGCCGAGCACCTCGGCCGGGTCCCCCTCGGGAATGCCCTCGGAGTCCACGGGGAGGTAGTGGTCGGCGTCGACTTCCAGGGTGTGCCCGAGGACGTCGTCGTCGCTCAGGTTGAAGTAGGCGTGCTGGGTGAGGTTGACGACGGTGGCCCGGTCGGTGGTCGCGGTGCAGTCGAGCGAGAAGGTGCCCGAGGCGTCGACGGCGTAGGTGGCACGGACCTCCAGGGCCCCGGGGAATCCCATGTCGCCGTCAGGGCTGTGCAGCCGCAGGTCGACGAAGGCGGCGGCGCCGTCCTCGCGGCCGGACGCCTCCCACATTCTGGTGTTGAAGCCTTCGGGTCCGCCGTGCAGCGCGTGGCCGCGGTCGTTGACGGGGATCTCGTGGGTGGCGCCGTCGAGCGCGAAGCTGCCGTGCGCGATGCGGTTGGCGTAACGGCCCACGAGCGCCCCGAAGTAGGGGTGATCCTTCGCGTATTCGTCCATCGTCGAGAGAGATCTGACGATCTGTCGACTCTCGCCATGAACGTCCCGCACCGTGAGGCGGTGCAGGATACCTCCGTAGGTGAGGACTTCGGCCCGCACCCCGGTGCCGGAATCCAGCGTCCAGAGGTCTGCTTCGGCGTTTCCGGGAGCGGAACCGAAGGGGGTGCGGTGCGCGGTGGGGCGGGGCATCGGCGTTCCTTGGTGGAAAGCGGCCGGCCGGTACGGGTGGCGCAGCGGTCGGCCGGAGGGACGGCGGCCGACGGCCGTCGTGGACGGGTGGGGTGGTCGCGCGCCAGGGTCACCGTGCACCGCGGGGACGCCCTCAGCGCCCTTCCCGAGCTCGACGGCCAGGTCGACCTGGTGATCTCCAACCCGCCGTACATCCCG
>NZ_JBSFVR010000705.1:0-1562 GCF_053592415.1 Streptomyces sp. NPDC002690
CCGGACTCACCCGCTACGTCACCAAGGCGCACATCGCCCGGGTCGACGCCGGACCCACCCGCGGCGAGGAGTTCGTGCAGCAGCCGCAGGTCGTCGTGGTCGCCCGGGCGGACGACCAGCCGGGAGCCGGCCGGGTCCAGTTCGGGCCGGTCGCCCGGAAGCAGCGGCACGACACTGTGGCCGGCCGCCTCCAGCGCCGCCGCCAGTGCGTCGGCCGCGGCGGAGACCGCGGGCCGCGGTAGCAGCACGCGCCGGGGCCCGGCCGGCGCCGGCGTGGCCTCGGACGGCGGCGCGACCGTCCAGCGCGGCACCTGGAGCCAGCCCGTGATCCGGGACGAGCGCCGCAGGTCCGGCAGTTCGACGGGGGAGTGGTCCCGCGTGACGTCGATCCAGTGCTCGGAACGCTCGAACGGATAGCCGGGCAGCGACACCCGGCGCGGCTCCAGACCGGCGAACTGCCGGTCCCAGTCGATCCGCCCGCCCTGCACCCAGACGGCGCCGAGCAGCTCCGCCGTGGTCTTCGGCGACCACTCGTTCCGCATCCACGGAGTGACCGGGCGACTCTCCGCCGCCCCACCGGAGTTCTCGAACATCCGGGTGAGCGCCCGGCCCGGTCCGACCTCGACCACGGTCACGGGACCGTCCTCCAGCACCGTGCGGGCCGCGTCGCGGAACCGCACCGGCTGGAGCATGTGGCGGATCCAGTACTCGGGGTCGGCCATCTCGTCCGGCCCGGTCTCGCGGCCGGTGACGGTCGAGACGATCCGCATCGACGGCTTGCCGAACTCCACCTGCGCCAGCAGCGCCCGGTACTCCTCCACGATGCCCACCATCAGCCGCGAGTGCGCGGCGTTGGAGGTGCCGAGCCGGGTGTGCCGCAGGTCGGTCTCCTCCAGGTGTGCCTGGAAGGCGTCGATCGCCTCGGTCGCCCCGGACACCACGCACTGGCCCACGGCGTTGACACCCGCGACGTCCAGGGCGGCGGGGAGAATGGCGCGCAGCTCGTCTTCGTCCAGGCCGACGGCCAGCATCGCGCCGTCCGGCGTCTCCTCCTGCATCAGCCGCCCGCGGGTGGACACCAGCCGCAGCGCGTCGGACGTGCTGAGCACCCCCGCCACACAGGCGGCGGCGTACTCGCCGAGGCTGTGGCCGACCATGGTGTCCGGGACGACGCCCGCGGCGATCAGCGAGGTGGCGAGCGCGTACTGGGAGACGAACATCGCGGGCTGCGCCCACAGGGCGCGGCTCAGCCGGTCCGCGGCTGCCTCCTCGTCTCCCGGCTCCGGGTAGAGCAGCGCCCGGACGTCGAAACCGGCTATATCCAGGGCGAGTTCGGACAGCTCGTCCACGGTGCGCCGGTATGTGGCGTCCCCCTCGTACAGCGCGCGGCCCAGGCCCGCGTACTGCCCGCCCTCGCCCGCGAAGGCGAACACCACCGGCAGTTCGGCCTCCGGAGCGACCCCGCTGATCGTCGTCGCGCCCGAGGTCAGCCGGTCCGCGGCCTCCTCGGCGGTGGCGGCGGTGACGAAGGTGCGGTGCCGGAAACGCTTGCGGCCCCGCGC
>NZ_JBSFVR010000706.1:0-1560 GCF_053592415.1 Streptomyces sp. NPDC002690
TTCCCTCCCCGACGCTCTTCCGATCGGTCCTCCGCGGCGCACGCCGCCGCCGTCCGGCCGCGGACTGACGTGTCCGCCCCCGCTCGCCCGGCAGGTACCGGGCGGCTGCTCACGGGAGTGGCGTGGGCCGTGCTCCTGCTCGGCCTCTGGCTCTGGGGCCGCGACGCCGCCGGAGGACCCGGCGGCAGCTCCGCGCCCACCACCGGTGACGTCGCGGCGGTCGGCCGCCCCCTCGGGATGCCGCTGCCCCCGGCGCACGATCCGCTGGACGCGTCGCCGCCGCGCGAGGTCGCGATTCCGTCCCTGGGCATCGACGCCCCCGTCGTCGGACGCGGCCTCGACGGTGACGGCGCCGTCGACCCGCCCCCGTTCGCGACTCCGGGGACCGTCGGCTGGTACGACGGCGGCGCCGAACCCGGCACCGCGGGGGCGGCGATCATGGTCGGCCACGTCGACACCGAGACCAGGCCCGCCGTCTTCTACGGACTGAGCGCGACCCGGCCCGGCGCCGAGATCCGGGTGACCCGGGCCGACGGCACGGTCGCCGAGTTCACCGTCGACGACGTTCAGGTCCTCACCCGGGAACGCTTCGACGCGCAGAAGGCCTACGGGCCACGCCAGGACGGCCGCGCCGAACTCCGGCTGATCACCTGCGGCGGTACGTACGACCGGGCCGCCCACGCCTACTCGGCCAACGTCGTCGTCTCCGCCTACCTCACGGGCGAGGACGCCGGTGAAGGCCACGGCGGTGCGGCCGGCGCACCCGCCCGCACCCGGAGCGGACCGCCGCCGCACTGACCCGGCCGAGCCCCCGCAACCCGCACCCGTCCGGCGGCCACCGCCCGGTAGCCGCCGGACGGGGCCGCTTCCGTGCCCGCTCTTCGCGCACCGGGCCGTGAGGTGTTCCGGGGCTTCCTCGCGGGGAGACTCAACTAGGCGCTCCGTGACGGTTTGTCGGCGGAGAGTCACCGTGAGGGGTGGCGCGTGCAGGCCGCGCGATCCCGGACGGTACGCCCGCGGTCGCGCGGGGGCGTGAAGAGGTGTCGCGCGGATGCGTGAAGAGATACGAGAGGTGGGAGCGAGCCCCGCGGCGTGTGCGGGGCGGGGGCGGACGACCCGGCGGAGCCGGGCAACGAACAAGGCCCCCTCACGTGAAGTGAGAGGGCCTTGACTCTGCGTGCGCCGCCAGGGACTCGAACCCCGGACCCGCTGATTAAGAGTCAGCTGCTCTAACCAACTGAGCTAGCGGCGCCTGCTGACCTGGAGAACATTACCGGATTCCGCAGCATGCTCCTGACCATTTTCCATGACGCCACGCCCTGTCGCATGGTCGTTTTTTCTCTTTGATCCGTCAAAATGTGATTTGTCATGAGAGTTGAGACGTCGGCGCCGTCGCGGAGTGCCTCAAAAAATCTTGACGAGCCCGGAGGGGAATCGACATGACCGTCCCGGTCTTCAAGGAGTACGCCCACGCCGTCGCCACCTCCCTCGAACTCGCGGGGAAAGGCGCCGCCTCGGACGTCGCCGACATCGAGACCGAACTCTTCCGGGCCCACGACA
>NZ_JBSFVR010000707.1:0-1545 GCF_053592415.1 Streptomyces sp. NPDC002690
GAAGCCGGTGAAGAAGACGTCGGGGAGGGCCAGCGCCTCGGCGACGGCGTACTGGAGTGGGCCGCCGCTCACGAAGGTGAGGTACTGCTTCGCGGTGCGTACGGCAGCGACCAGGGCGGCGGAGCCGGTGACCCAGCCGATCTTCCAGCCGGTGTACGAGAAGGTCTTTCCGGCCGACGAGATGGAGACCGTACGGTCGCGCATCCCGGGCAGGGAGATGAGGGGGACGTGCTCCCCGTCGAAGGCGAGGTGCTCGTAGACCTCGTCGGTGACGACCAGGAGGTCGTGCTCGACGGCGAGTCGGGCGATGACGGCCAGCTCCCCGGGGGTGAGGACCATGCCCGTGGGGTTGTGCGGGCTGTTCAGGAGCAGCAGCCGGGTGCGCGGGGTGATGGCGTCCTGGAGCGCGTCCAGATCGGGGCGGAAGTCCGGGGCGCGCAGGGTGAGGGGGACGCGGACGCCGCCGGCCATCGCGATGCAGGCGGCGTACGAGTCGTAGAAGGGCTCGAAGGCGATGACCTCGTCGCCCGGTTCCAGGAGGGCCAGCATGCTCGCGGCGATGGCCTCGGTGGCGCCCGCGGTGACGAGGACCTCGGTGTCGGGGTCGAAGGTCAGGCCGTAGAAGCGCCGCTGGTGGCCGGCGACGGCGGTACGCAGTTCGGGGACGCCCGGGCCGGGCGTGTACTGGCTGCCCCTGCCCTCGCGCAGCGCGCGGACGGCGGCCTCGCGGATCTCCTCGGGGCCGTCGGTGTCGGGGAAGCCCTGCCCCAGGTTGATGGCGCCGGTCGTGAGCGCGAGGGCCGACATCTCCGCGAAGATCGTCGTCCCGTGCCCGTCCAGCCTGCGGTTCAGCAGCGGCCTGGTGTTCATGTCTCCACCGTTCTCACTCGGGTGTCCGTCGAGCCTCTGGGGCCCATCCTGGCGCATCGGTCGCCCCACGCTTCCGGTTGTGCCGCCGGTTCCCGCCGAAGGGCCCGTCGGCAAGCTCTGGAGTTGCTCAAGTCCGCTTTGGCGCGGAGAAGGCCGGGGAATCCAGTGGGCAGCCGGACAGGTCCGGTGGGCGGCGGGGGCCGCTCGGGGGACGGAAGGATGTGAGGGCGTGACGTACGTCCTGGTGGTGCTGATCGTGCTGGCGGTGGCAGGGGTCGTCGTGACGGTCGTGAGGTGGTCGGGGAGGATCCGGCCGGTGTCCTCCGTGCGCGGAGGACGTGCGGGCGGTACCGCGGCGCGGGGCGGACCGCGCGGGTACTCGGTGAGTACGCCCAAGGCGCGTCGTTCGTCGTCGGGCAGGCGGTCGTCGGGGGACAGCAGCTGGTGGGCCGGTGACAGCGGCGATTCGTCCGGCGGAGGCCACTCCGGTCACTCCGGTGGTCACTCGTGCGGCGGTGGCCACTCGTGCGGCGGCGGATCCTCGTGCGGCGGGGGCGGGGGCGGTTGCGGCGGCGGCAGCTGACGCGTGTGCGACGTACCCGGTGAGTCCGGGTGGAGGGGAAGGCCGGGCAGGAAGAGGCAGACGCCGGATACGGCGAAGGTGGCCGCGTTGGC
>NZ_JBSFVR010000708.1:0-1540 GCF_053592415.1 Streptomyces sp. NPDC002690
GGTACTGCAGGGGGGACCCTGTGGGAGAGTAGGACGCCGCCGAACAATTTTTCCGGGAGACCCCCGTGCCTTTGGGCACGGGGGTTTTCTGCGTTCGAGAGCATTTTCCTGACCCCTGCTGCACCCGCGTGCGGTGGCTGACGGTAGGGTCAGGGGGCATCATTGGCACATTTCTTCACACAGGAGGCCCCCGGGTGGAGGTCCAGGAGACTCGGGTTCAGACGGACCGGGTCCTCACCATCCCCAACATCCTCAGCATGGCTCGCCTTGTCGGGGTTCCGCTTTTCCTGTGGCTGATCCTTCGCCCCGTGTTCGGCGGCCCGCAGAGCGACGGCTGGGCGCTGTTGGTACTCGCGCTGAGCGGCATCAGCGACTACCTCGACGGCAAGCTCGCCCGCCGCTGGAATCAGATCAGCAGCCTCGGGCGGCTCCTGGACCCGGCCGCGGACCGGCTCTATATCCTTTCCACTCTCGTCGGGCTCACCTGGCGCGAGATCCTGCCGCTCTGGCTCACGGCCGCGCTGGTGGCCCGGGAGTTGATGCTCCTGGTGATGGTCGGCATCCTCCGCCGGCACGGTTATCCGCCGCCCCAGGTGAACTTCCTCGGGAAAGCTGCAACGTTCAACCTGATGTACGCCTTCCCCTTGTTGCTGCTCAGCGACGGAAGTGGTTGGCTTGAAACGTTGGCCGCAGTTTTCGGATGGGCGTTCGCCGGGTGGGGTACAACTCTGTATTGGTGGGCAGGACTCCTCTACGTGGTTCAAGTCCGCCGGCTGGTCAAGGCGGACGCAACAGCCGATTGAGCTCGTTGAAGCGGTGCCGTGCAGTGTGGCCGGACCGCGGCAGATGCCTCTTGATGCCGCCCGACGGGCGAAGTCGGCTTAATCGTCGTCTCTAGGAGGACGTTTCCGACATGAAGGCCGTCGTGATGGCTGGCGGCGAGGGCACACGCCTTCGCCCGATGACCTCAAGCATGCCCAAGCCGCTTCTTCCTGTGGCCAACCGGCCGATCATGGAGCATGTGCTCCGACTCCTGAAGCGGCACGGGCTCAATGAGACCGTGGTGACCGTCCAGTTCCTGGCCTCCCTCGTCAAGAACTATTTCGGGGACGGGGAAGAGCTCGGAATGGAGCTCACCTACGCCAACGAGGAGAAGCCACTCGGCACCGCGGGAAGCGTGAAGAACGCCGAGGAAGCGCTGAAGGACGACACCTTCCTCGTTATTTCCGGCGACGCACTGACCGATTTCGACCTCACCGATCTCATCGCCTTCCACAAAGCGAAGGGCGGACTGGTCACCGTCTGCCTGACCCGGGTTCCCAATCCACTGGAATTCGGGATCACGATCGTGGACGAGGAAGGCCAGGTCGAGCGGTTCCTGGAGAAGCCCACGTGGGGTCAGGTGTTCTCGGACACCGTCAACACGGGTATCTACGTCATGGAGCCCGAGGTTTTCGACTACGTACAGGCCGACACCTCCGTGGACTGGTCCGGCGACGTCTTCCCCCAGCTCATGAAGGAGGGCAAGCCGATCTACGGC
>NZ_JBSFVR010000709.1:0-1537 GCF_053592415.1 Streptomyces sp. NPDC002690
TCATCGTCTTTCCGCTGCCCATCGGGCCGATGACACGGCACGCCTTGTCGGCGCGGGACCAGAGATCGACACCCTTCGGACGCTGCGAGGTACCCCTGCGCGCGCAGCCGGCTGACGCTGCCGGAGGACACCCGGCGCGCCCTCGTACCGCACTTCGCCCGGATGACGCGTGACGAGTCCTTCGGCAACGCCCGGGAGGCGCGGCGGACCTTCGAGGAGATGGTGGACAGGCAGGCACTCAGGCTCGCCGGGAACGAGACGGTGTCGGAGGAGGAGCTGTCGCTGCTGCTGCCCTCGGACGTCGGGGAGGCCGCGGCTGCCGCCGCGGGGGGCGGCGGGGGACCGGGCGGCGACGCCGGACGCCTGGAGGCCGCCCTCGGCCGGCTGTCCGCACTGACGGGGCTGGCCGGCGTGAAGAGCGAGGTCCAGGACCTGGTGAACCTCCTGACCACCGCCCGCAGGCGCCGGGAGAACGGGCTGCCCGCACCGGCGATCGGCCACCACCTGGTGTTCACGGGACCGCCCGGGACGGGCAAGACCTCGGTGGCCCGCCTGTACGGGGAACTGCTCGGCGCCCTCGGCGTTCTGCCCCGCGGGCAACTGGTGGAGGTCGCCCGCACCGACCTGGTCGGGCGGTACGTCGGCCACACCGCGCAGCTCACCGCGGAAGCCTTCGGACGGGCGCGTGGTGGAGTGCTCTTCGTCGACGAGGCGTACACCCTGACCCCCGACGGAGCCGGCGGTTCGGACTTCGGCCGGGAGGCGGTCGACACCCTGCTGAAGCTGATGGAGGACCACCGCGACGACACGGCGGTGGTGGTCGCCGGGTACGGCCCCGAGATGGAGCGCTTCCTGGCCTCCAACCCCGGCCTGGCCTCGCGTTTCGGCCGCAGCGTGCCCTTCGCCTCCTACGATGCCGACGAACTCGTGGACATCGTCACCGGGATGTGCGCACGGGAGAAGTACGTCTGCGCGCCCGGGACGCGGGAGCTGCTGCGCGCGCACTTCGCCGGCGTGGAGCGCGGACCGGCCTTCGGCAACGCCCGGTACGCGCGCACGGTGCTGGAGCGGATGCTCACGCGTCAGGCGGGCCGGCTCAGCGCGATGCCGGAGGCGACGGTGGAGGACCTCAGCATCCTGCTGCCCGAGGACCTCACGTGCTGAGGAGCCCGCGACCGGGCCGCCGTGCGGAGGGTGGGGTCCCGCAGTCGAGCCGGTCGCGCGAGACCCTCACCCTCGCGAGGCTTCCCACGATCGGGCTTCTCGCGATCGGGCTTCTGGCCGCCGTGGGGGCGCCTCCCGCCGTCGCGGAAGGGCGGGACGACGAGCCCCTGCCCGTGGTGAGCTCGCTGTCACCCGGGAGCGGCGGGTGCGTGGAGCCGTCCCGCAGGAAGGTGGAGAGCGCGCCCTGGCCCCAGGGATACGTCGGCTACACCCGGGCCTGGGATTACACCCGCGGTGACTCTCGGCCCGATCAGCCGGGGCAGCGTCCAGGACATCCCGGAGTCCGCGGTCAGCGCGACCCCCGCGAACGAGG
>NZ_JBSFVR010000710.1:0-1536 GCF_053592415.1 Streptomyces sp. NPDC002690
CATCGGGTGGGCGGCCGTACCGCTCGGTGAACTCCACGACACCCTCGCCCGCAAGGCCCTCGACTCCGCCGGGGTGCGCACCCGACTGCGCGCCAAGGCCACCTCGCTCGCCCGGACCCAGGACGGCACCTGGACGGTGGAGACCGAGAACGAGCGGATCGAGGCCGACGTCGTCGTCCTCGCCCTCCCGCAACGGGAGACCCACGCACTGCTGCCCGCCGGAGCCATCGAGGACCAGGACCGGCTGCTCGCCATCGAGGATGCCCCCATCCTCAACGTCCACGTCGTCTACGACCGCAAGGTGCTGCGCCGGCCGTTCTTCGCCGCGATCGGCTCGCCGGTCCAGTGGGTCTTCGACCGCACCGAAACCTCCGGACTCCGGGGCGGCGGCCAGTACGTCGCGCTGTCGCAGTCCGCCGCCGGGGACGAGATCGACCTGCCCGTGGCCGAACTGCGCGCCCGTTACCTGCCCGAACTGGAGCGCCTCTTCCCTGCGGCGAGGAGCGCGGGCATCCGCGACTTCTTCGTCACCCGCGAGCGCACCGCGACCTTCGCGCCGACCCCCGGCACCGGGCGACTGCGCCCCGGAGCCCGTACCCGGCTGCCGGGACTCGCCCTCGCGGGCGCGTGGACGGCGACCGGATGGCCCGCCACCATGGAGGGCGCCGTCCGCAGCGGAACCACCGCCGCCACAACAGCGCTCCAGGGGCTCAGGAGCCTCGAAGAACATCCGCTGCAGGAGGCGGCATGAGCAGTACCACCGGAACAAGAGGAGAGTCAGTGACCCCGGCGAATCCGGCTTTCGACACCGTGGCGGACACCACGGACGTCACCGCGCTTCTGGAGCGCGGACGGGCCCTGTCAGCGCCGGTGCTGCGGGCTGCCGTGGACCGGCTCGCGCCGCCCATGGACACCGTCGCCGCCTACCACTTCGGCTGGATCGACGCCGACGGGCAGCCCGCCGCGGGAGACGGCGGCAAGGCCGTGCGCCCCGCGCTCGCACTGCTGTCGGCCGAGGCCGCCGGCGCCCCCGCCGAGGCCGGCATCCCCGGCGCGGTGGCGGTCGAACTCGTGCACAACTTCTCGCTGCTGCACGACGACCTGATGGACGGCGACGAGCAGCGCCGCCACCGCGACACGGTCTGGAAGGTGCACGGCCCGGCCCAGGCGATCCTCGTCGGCGACGCGCTGTTCGCGCTGGCCAACGAGCTCCTCCTGGAACTCGGCACCGTCGAGGCGGGGCGCGCGGCGCGCCGCCTGACCACCGCCACCCGCAAGCTCATCGACGGCCAGGCGCAGGACATCTCCTACGAACACCGCGAGCGGGTCACCGTCGAGGAGTGCCTGGAGATGGAGGGCAACAAGACCGGCGCCCTCCTCGCGTGCGCCGTCTCCATCGGTGCGGTGCTCGGCGGTGCCGACGACCGCACCGCCGACACCCTGGAGTCCTACGGCTATCACCTGGGCCTCGCCTTCCAGGCCGTCGACGACCTGCTCGGCATCTGGGGCGACCCGGAGTAGATCTGAATATCGTCG
>NZ_JBSFVR010000711.1:0-1530 GCF_053592415.1 Streptomyces sp. NPDC002690
GGCCGGGGTCTCACCAGAAGATCGCACTCAGCAGAAAGACCGATCTCGTGGCTACCAAGCACCTTAGCTCTGCCCCGCCCGCGCCGCGGCCCTGCTCGACCTGGTGGTGCGCCAGACGGCCGAGGTGCTGGGACACGAGGACGCCGGGGAGATCGGCGCGGACCACGCCTTCAAGGGGCTCGGCCTGGAATCGCTGACCGCCGTCGATCTGCGCAACCGGCTGGCGTCCGCCGTCGGCGTACGACTGCCGGCGACCCTGGTCTTCGACCACCCGACGCCCGCCGCAGTCGCCGCGCACCTCGCCACCCTGCTGCCCGAAGCCCCCTCCGCCGCGGCGGGTCCGACGACGGGCGGAGGACCGGCGGCGGACGCCCTCGCCTTGCTGGAGGCGACCGTTCCCGGCGCCGGCGCCCTTGATCAGGACGGCGCCGAACTGCTCTCCCGTCTGCGCGCGTTGGTGGCCCGATGGGACACCGGACAGCCCGCGCCCCAGCGCGGGGCGGCCGAGGAGATCGACCTGGACGAGGCCACCGACGAGGAGCTCTTCGAGCTGATGGACAGCGAGGCACGATGAACCACGACCGTTCAGCCGATGAGCAACACTCGTTGCTCCAAAGGCATTCCGGCGCAGGAGCGCGGAGCATGGAGGAGGTGGGCGGCCGTGGCCGATGAGGAGAAGCTGCGCAGTTACCTCAGGCGTGCGCTCGCCGAGAACCGGGAGGCGCTGAGGCGCCTGAGGGAGGTCGAGTCCGGCCTCCGGGAGCCCGTCGCCGTCGTCGGCATGAGCTGCCGACTGCCGGGCGGGGTGGACTCGCCCGACGCGTTGTGGGACCTGGTGGCCGCAGGCGGCGACGCCGTCGGCCCATGGCCGGACGACCGGGGATGGGACCTCGAAGCCCTCTACAACCCCGATCCCGGTCACCCCGGCACCAGTTACGCCCGGCATGGCGGATTCCTGCACGACGCGGCCGACTTCGACGCCGAGTTCTTCGGCATGTCACCCCGCGAGGCGCTGGCTACGGACCCGCAGCAGCGGTTGCTGCTGGAGTCGTCCTGGGAGGCGTTCGAGCGGGCCGGAATCGCGCCGGACTCCCTGCGCGGCAGCCGCACTGGCGTGTTCGTCGGCCTGACGGCGCAGGACTACCAGCACCGCCTCGCCGAAGTACCGGCCGAACTGGAGGGGTACCTCGGCATCGGCAACCTCGCCAGCGTGGCTTCGGGGCGCATCTCGTACACGTACGGGTTCGAGGGTCCGGCCGTCACGGTGGACACGGCGTGCTCCTCCTCGCTGGTGGCGCTCCACCTCGCCGTACAGGCACTGCGGTCGGGGGAGTGCGACCTCGCGCTCGCGGGCGGGGTGACCGTGATGTCCACCCCCGCCGGCTTCGTGGAGTTCTCCCGTCAGCGCGGGCTGTCGCCGGACGGCCGGTGCCGCGCGTACGGCGCGGGGGCGGACGGTACCGGCTGGGCGGAGGGGGTCGGGCTGCTGCTGGTGGAGCGGTTGTCGGACGCGCGGCGCCTCGGTCACCG
>NZ_JBSFVR010000712.1:0-1508 GCF_053592415.1 Streptomyces sp. NPDC002690
CTCTCCCTCTACGACGACAGCCGGGCGGCACCCGGCGACCGGCTGCCGGAGGCCACCGTCCGGGCGCTGGCGGAGAAGAGCCGCCACGCGCACGTCTCGATCACCTACCCGTGCGCCTTCACCCTGCCGCTGCTGCGCGAGGCGGGGCTGACGCTCTCCACCGACCTGCACAACTGGGACGGCGTCAACCCGTACCACGAGCCTTTCGCGTTCGAAGCGGACCTGGTGTTCCTCTCCGCCACCGCCCTGGAGGACACCGAGGCCACCCTGCGCAGGATCGCCGAGCACGGCAAGGCCCGCGTGGTCGTCGCCACCGACGGGGCCGCCGGTGCCCATCTTCTCGTCGACGGCGAGCTGACACACGTCCCGGCGATCGCACCGCCGGAACCCGTCGTCGACTCCAACGGAGCCGGCGACGCGTTCGCCGCCGGGTTCCTGCTCGGCTGGCTCGCGGGGGAGGATCCCGCACGCTGCGCCCTCTTCGGCGCCGTCGCCGGGGCGTACGCCTGCACCGTGGAGGCGACCCGGGCGGACGCCATCGGCCGCGAGCCGCTGCTCGCCCGCGTGGCGGAGTGGGAGACGGGCACCGGGAGGCGTGCCGGCTCGACGGCGGAGACGGCAGGGGCGGCGGACACGACGGGCACGGCGGCGACGCGCGTCTGAGACCCGGCGCCGCTCGGCGTGCGTACGGCCCCGGCGGCGGCCACCATCGATTCAGGCGTCCGCCCGGGCCGCACCCGCCCGTACACCCCGCGCGGCGGGCTCCGGAAGGCGGTTCCCGTGCCGGAAACACCCCATGCTCCCTGTCGCGTCACGCTCACCGAGGACGGGCCGCTGCTGCTGGAAGGGCCCGTCGAGGTGACCCTCCCGGACGGCGGCACCGTCACGTCGGACCGGTTCGTGGTCGCCCTGTGCCTGTGCCGGAAGAGCCGCATGTACCCCTGGTGCGACACCAGCCACCGACGCCGGGTGAAGAACGACGAGAGCTGACCGGGTACGTCAGCGGTCCGGAACCGGATCAGCCCCACCCGGCGCGCACCGCGCGTACGATCACCAGCTCCTCGCTCTTCGCGGCCGGTCCGAGCAGGCCCCGGTCGTGCAGCCACGCCCGCCGGGAACGCAGGACCGGCCCCAGCGGAACCCGGGCCCGCTCGCACATCGAGGCGGGCAGCCCGGCCCGCTCCAGTCGCTCCAGGGTCATGTCCGGGTCGCAGAGCACCGAGTGCACCATCAGCAGCACCCCTCCCGGCCGCAACGCCTCCCGGGCCCCGTCGCAGACACGATCCAGGACGATCCGCCCGTCCAGGCCCGCGTCCCACGCCCTCGCTCGCCCGTGGCCGGGGACACCCGGCGCGGGCGAGGGCACGTAGGGCGGGTTGCACAGCAGCAGGTCGTAGGTGCGGCCCCGGACGGCGGCGGTCAGATCGCTGCGCCTTACATCGATGCGGTGGCGGTGGAGCCGCGCGTTGAGCCGGGCGGTCAGGACGGCCCGGCGGGCCAGGTCCACC
>NZ_JBSFVR010000713.1:0-1507 GCF_053592415.1 Streptomyces sp. NPDC002690
AAATCGGCGATTCCGTCTTCCGGGAGTGCGGCCGTGCCGTCGGAGAGCCAGAGCAACTGCCGCACGCGTTCGCCGGGAAGGTCTCGCAGGTTGCCACGCAGGCGCGCTCCATCTCGCGGCGGATGTCCAGCTGTTCCGTGACGAGAGCCGACAGCAGCAGTGAGGTGAGGGTCACCGAGCCGTTGAGGAGGGCGAGATTGAGTATCACCTCCAGCACCTCGTGCCCCCGGAACGGCCCTGCCTGATGCGTCGCCGAGATCACCGCGAGCACGGAGACGAGCAGGGCACAGGGGGCGCTGCCGGGCAGCTGGAAGCGGAGCGCCGCCCAGATCAGCACGGGGAACACCAGATAGAGCATGGCGAGCGTGCTCGTCGTCGCGATGAGCGAGGCGCACGTCATGACGACGAACAGTCCGACGGCCTCCAGCCAGCGGTCGGTGACACGGGGCATCCGGGCCCGGCGCAGGACGAGGAGGATGGGCGTCACCACGAGAACGCCCATCACGTCCCCGGCCCACCAGCACGCCCAGACCGGCCAGAACCGCTCGACGGGCAGCTTCTCCGTCAGGACCAGCGTGACGCACCCCAGAGTGGAGCTGACCAGCATTCCGGTGAAAGCCCCCAGGAAAACCAGCGCGACCCCGTCCCGCAGTCGGTCCAGCTCCTCCCTGAAGCCCACCGCCCGCAAGGCCATCCAGGCACACAACGGTCCGAGCGTGTTCCCGGCCAGGATGCCGATCCCCAGAGGCGAGAACGAACCGCTGATGGAGATCGTGGTGAACAGGGCGCCGAGCGCGATGCCGGGCCAGATCCGCACCCCGAAATACAGCAGAGCGGCCAGCGCCACCCCGGTGGGAGGCCACAGGGGTGTCACGACCGACTGGTACGCCTC
The DNA here is from genome assembly GCF_053592415.1 of Streptomyces sp. NPDC002690. Lineage (NCBI taxonomy): Bacteria > Bacillati > Actinomycetota > Actinomycetes > Kitasatosporales > Streptomycetaceae > Streptomyces > Streptomyces sp. NPDC002690. Next base: position 893 of record NZ_JBSFVR010000713.1, read on the forward strand.
CATCCGGCGGAGCAGCCCAAGGCGGCCGGACAGGTAGTACGCGGCGGCGACACCCAGGAGCTGGGCGGCGGCCACGGTCCGGCGTCTGGCCTTCTCGCTGCGGATCACGGATGCCATCAGACACCGGTCAGCGCACGACACGGGCGCTGACACGCGCGGTGTGCCGTCAGCCGTCCAGGTCACCCCCGTGCCGGAGAACGAGAAAGGCGACGTCGTCCTCGTGGCCCGTCATGTCCGCCGCTCCGAGCACCGTCTGGGCGAGCTCTTCGGCGGAGGCGGTCACATGGGCGCTCACCAGTCCGCGGATCGCTTCGAGTCCCTCGTCGAGATCGAGGGAAGGACCCTCCACCAGCCCGTCGGTCAGCAGGACGACCACGCCGGGGACGTCGAGCGAGCGCCGGGTGACGGGATAGACCTCCCCACTCATGATGCCCAGGGGCAGCCCGCCCGGGCTCTCCGCGATCCCGGACCGTCCGTCGACGGTCGCCCACACGCTCGCCACGTGGCCCGCCCGGGCGGAGCCCTGTGGGGCTGCCTGCTCGGACTGATCATCCGTCAACAGGTGGTCGCCGTGGTCGTGATGCTGCTGAGCACCTGGCTGGTCAGCGGCGGCCT
>NZ_JBSFVR010000714.1:0-1504 GCF_053592415.1 Streptomyces sp. NPDC002690
TACGACATCTCCGGCAGACGGAGGCGTGGGGCCGGGCGCCGCTGTACGGTCAGCAGGCGTCCGGCTCAGGCCGGGGCAGTTCGTCAAGGTCGAGGTCACCGCGCGCCGTTATCTGGAGCACCTCGTCGGTCTCGGCCGTGCCGCCCGCCGGCCGCACTACGGCCAGGTGGGACGGCCCGAACTGCACTACCGGTGGGTGCCGCAGGCGCGCTGAGCGGCGTCCCGCAGCCGGTTCGCGACACGCCTGTGTCGCATTTCGCGGGGCTGCTCTGTCTGAGCTGTGTACGCACCACGAAGTGCGTGTCCACCACCGGCGAGGAGCCCACCATGACCACGCACAGCGCCCGGCTCGACCTCTTCGGCAACCCGGCCGTCACCAGGATGCTGGGGCACTTCACAGCGGCGGGGAAGGCGGTCTCGGCGCTGAACGTGCCCGCCGCCACGCAGGAACTGGTCAAGATCCGCGCCAGCCAGATCAACGGCTGCGGATTCTGCACCGACATGCACACCAAGGAGGCCGCGGCGGCCGGGGAGAGCGCGGTGCGTCTCGCCCTGATCGCGGTCTGGCGGGAAGCCACGGTGTTCACCGAGGCCGAGCGTGCCGCACTCGAACTGGCCGAGCAGGGCACCCGGATCGCGGACGCGGCCGGCGGGGTCACGGACGAGGCGTGGGAGGCCGCCGCCAAGCACTACGACGAGGAGCAGCTCGTCGCCCTGGTCTCGCTCGTCGCGGTCATCAACGCCTTCAACCGGCTGAACGTCATGGTCCGGCAGCCGGCCGGCGACTACCAGCCGGGACAGTTCGGCTGACGAGCACGGACCGGTCCCAAGAGGGAAACCCAGCAGAGGGGAAACGAACAGCCATGACCACCATCGCCGTTGTCGTCGGCAGTGTCCGCCCGGGTCGCGTGACCCGGGCGGTGGCCGACTGGGCGCTCACCGTCGCCGCCGGGCGCCCGGACGCCCACTACGAACTCGTCGACCTCGCCGACCACGACCTGCCCTTCGACGACGAGGCGCTGCCGCCCCGGGCCGGGCGGTACGAGCACGCCCACACCCGGCGCTGGGCGGCGACGGTCGCGGGGTTCGACGGCTATCTCTTCGTCACTCCCGAGTACAACCACAGCGCCCCCGCCGTGCTGAAGAACGCGCTCGACCGCCTCTACGACGAGTGGAACGACAAGGCCGCCGGATTCGTCAGCCTCGGGTTCGCGGGCGGGGTGCGCGCGGTGGAGCACCTGCGGGGCGTCGCCGGCGAACTCCAGCTCGCCACGGTGCAGGCGCAGCTCGCGCTGAACCTCTCGGACGACTTCGCGGAGTACCCGGTCTTCGCTCCCACCGGAACCCGGGAAAAGGAACTCATCCGTGTGCTCGACCAGTTGGAGCGCTGGGCCGGCGCGTTGAAGACGCTGCGCGAGTGAACGGCATTCCGGCGGGCAGCGCGATCAGCCAGTCCTCTCCGCGCGAGCGGAGGTGAACCGTACTGGTCGAGCCAGCGGGTGGC
>NZ_JBSFVR010000715.1:0-1495 GCF_053592415.1 Streptomyces sp. NPDC002690
CGCCTGGGCGCGCAGGCGCTTCTCGCCAGGTTTCGAGCCGGCGAACGGCGCGGGCACGGCCGCGTCGATGCTGCGGCGCTCGTTCCACAGGCGGGCGCCGGCGCGGGCTATGACGTCCTCCCGCAGGGTGTGGGCGACATCGAAGCTGAGGGCGACCAGCTTCTCCAGCGGCGGGATGCCCGGAGCGGTGTACCGGGCGTTCAGCTGTGGCCAGCTGGCGAACTGCGCGCGGACGACCGCGAGTGCCAGCTTCTCCTTGCTGGAGTAGTGGAAGTAGATCGCTCCGCTGGTCCGACCCGAACGGTCACCGACTTCATTGATGCTGGTGCCCGCATATCCCTGTTCGACGAAAAGGTGTGCTGCCGATTCCAGGAGCACTTTCCGGGTTGCCTGTGCTCTGTCTTGCACGAATGTTCTACTTTCGTTCGTGTGTCTGATGGTGTGGGGCGCAAGGCTGTGCCCCGAGGCCGGTGCCGGAGGATTCGACGCGCGGAGATTTTATTATTCTTCGACTGTGCCCGCGCGTGGGCGGCATTGATGAATTCGTAAACCGGTTCGCAGTCGGGTTGGCGGACGTACCCGCGCGCGTTGCGCTGTCGCTGTGTTCCTCCCGCGCCCAACATGGCTTCTTTTTAACGTGGTTGATGGGGCGGTGGCTGAACTTCCAGGGGTCCGGCGCGACGTGCTTCCGGGGGGTCACCCCGTATCCGATCGGCTCTCAAACACTCGAAGTAGTGATTGCGGGACGCGCGGCCCAAAAATTAACGTAGCCCCTACGATGTTTTGGGCTTGCTTCAGAAGGACGGAAATCCGTCCGTCGTGGCATGCCCGGGAGACGGCATCGTTCGTCTCCGTGTGTGTTCACCGGGATCGCTTCGTCATCGCGATCTCAGCAGTCGAGTGCGCCTTTCCCGCTGCCCTGTGTCACTGCACCCGCCGACCGGGCGGGGCCGGCGTGCTCTTCGAGAACGGCAGAGAAATGACAGCTCATCGCATTTTCTCCTGGTCTCCGTCGGCGATCGTCTTCGATTGCGACGGAACCCTGATGGACACTGAAAGTCATTGGCAGGACGCCCGTCAGCGGGTCTTCACCGAGTTCGGCCTCCGCCCCCCGGCCGGATTCGCCGAACGAGCCAAGGGTGTTCACTACACCGAGTGCGGCGCGCTCATGGCCGAGGAGTGCGGGAAACCGGACTTCGTCGAAGACATGACGGACAGTCTGCTCAGACACTTCACGGCGCTGGTCGCCGACGACCCGGTGACCATGCCGGGTGCGACCGCGCTCGTACGGCTTGCCGCCCGGCATCTGCCGCTGGCGGTGGCGAGCAACTGCCCCTTGGACATGGTGGAGTCGAGCCTCGAACGGGCCGGTCTGCTCGGCCACTTCGACCATGTGGTCGCGTACCTCTGGGGCGGCAACGGTACGGCCGAACAGAACGGACGGTTCGACTGCTCCGGGCTGACGCAGGCCGCGTACCGGAGCGTGGACATCGAG
>NZ_JBSFVR010000716.1:0-1486 GCF_053592415.1 Streptomyces sp. NPDC002690
GGCCTCGGCCGCCACGCCCGCGTACGCGGCCGAGGCCAGCGGAAGGGCCACGGAGGCGGCGGCAAGAAGCCTCAGCAGATCCCGCCGGTCGATGCCGGCGGACCGTGCCCGGCCACCGGCCCACTGGCGCATGCGCATGCGGTCGTACCCGGACTCGGTCAACGGTGTGTGAACCACGAATGCTCCTCGGGGACAGGGGGAAGGGAGCCGACGCGGCTTCGCCGCAGGGCGGTTACGGACCGTAGGGCGAGTGACGCGAGCAGGGAAGGTGCTCGCCCGACCCGTCACGAACCTGCAATGCGGTGGCAACAGCCGGGCCACCGGCCGTGCGTCGTCCACGCGTTGCCCGTGTGCCTGCGGGGCGTCCGGCGCCGGGCGCGGGATGCGGGTGCGCGGTCGAAGGGCGAAAGGTTTTGCCTGAACCCCCGTCCAGAACCGAACATGGCGCCATGACCTCAGCCACCATCACAGCCGCCGCCTCGGGCACCTGGACCCTCGGCGACCGGAAGATCAACCGCATCGGCTTCGGCTCGATGCGACTGCCGCAGACCGGCGCCGCGTTCGATCCGGACGCCGCACCGCGCGACCGCGACCAGGCGATCGGCGTGCTGCGCCGGGCGGTCGAGCTCGGCGTCAACCACATCGACACCGCCGCCTTCTACTTCTCGCGCCTGCGCTCTGCCAACGAACTGATCAACCGGGCGCTCGCGCCCTATCCGGACGACCTCGTCATCACCACCAAGGTGGGCCCCGGCCGGGCTCCTTCGGGCGAGTGGATTCCCCACGCGACCCCGGAACGGCTGCGCGAGCAGGTCGAGGAGAACCTGCGCCAGCTCGGCCGCGACCATCTCGATGTCGTCAACCTCCGTGTGCTGGGGGCCGATTCGATCGCCGAACGCTTCGGCGCGCTCGCCGAACTGCGCGAGCGCGGACTCATCCGTCACCTGGGCATCTCCAACGTGAGCCCCGAGCACCTCGCCGAGGCGCAGAAGATCGCCCCGGTGGTCTGCGTACAGAATCTCTACGGCATCCAAGTACGCCCCGACCAGGACGAGTTCGTCGACAGCTGCGGACGGCAGGGCATCGCGTTCGTACCGTTCTATTCGATCGCCGGCGCCGGTCGCGACAAGGGAGTTGGTGCGGCGCCGGAGCGGGACGAGGTGGCGGAGGTCGCGCGGGCGCACGGCGCGAGTGCCGCACAGGTCCGGCTGGCATGGACGCTGCACCGCGGCCCGCACGTGCTGGCCATCCCCGGCACCGGCGATCCGGCACACCTGGAGGAGAACGTGGCCGCCGGGGCCCTGCGTCTGACGAAGGAGGAGATGGTCCTGCTGGACACCGCCCACCACGCGGTCGCCCCTGACACCGGGGCCTGACGGCACCGTCGTTTCCCCTTCCTTCTGCCGGTGCCGGGGGAGCGGCACGCGCCTTCTCCGGGCGCCGGGGGAGCGGCACGCGCGAGGGGCGCGGCTGGAAGGCCACGCCC
>NZ_JBSFVR010000717.1:0-1484 GCF_053592415.1 Streptomyces sp. NPDC002690
TCCTTGGCGTCCCACTCAGCCTTCTCTTCCTCCGAGAGGTCGGCGTAGCGGATGCCCTGCTCCATGAACTTCAGCGGCACCTTCACCGCCTTGGGTAACGGAAGTCCGGTGAGAATCCGGCACGGTCGCGCCACTGTGAACCCGTACCTGCGGGAAGTCAGACCCAGCACCGTCGTCTCAGGCACCACGATCGGGACGCGTGTTCCCTCAGGAGGTTCTGCCATGGCACATATTGCCGCACCCTCGGCCGGCGTACCCGCCGTCGCCCCCATATCGCTGAAGGCGATCGCCCCGTGGGCGGTCTTCTTCGGCATCCTCATGCTCGTCCTGCTGTACTTCGTCGGCGCCGAGCAGGGCGCCACCTCGGTCATCTCCGGCGAGGCCGTTCACGAGTGGGTCCACGACGGTCGCCATCTTCTCGGCTTCCCCTGCCACTAGGGCGTTTTTCGAAAGTCCCGCCTGTCGGGCGACGCCTGGCACGCACGCTCGCCGCGTCGGGGCCGCCCCGGTACATCCAGTGTCGGGGCGACCCTCCGCCGTGCGAGCGCACGCACCGAACGCCGCCCGACCCGCCCTCCGGGCGAGCGGCACCACCTTCGAAACACGCGCCAGACCTCAGGGGACCGAACTCTCATGAACTCCATATCCGTTCGAGCGCTCTTGGTCCGCGGCATGCTCGCGGGCCTGCTCGCAGGCGTCGCGGCACTCCTCGTCGCCTACTTCCTGGGCGAGTCCCGGGTGGACGCGTCCATCGCCCTGGAAGAAGCCCACAACCACGACCATCACGGCGGTGAGGAACTGGTCAGCCGGACGATGCAGGCCACCGGCGGTCTCGCCACCGGCGTCCTCGTCTTCGGTGTCGCCGTCGGCGGCATCGCGGCACTCGTCTTCTGCTACGCCCTCGGCCGCATCGGGAGCTTCGGCCCCCGGGCCACCGCGGCCTTGGTCGCGGGGGCCGCGCTGCTGACCGTGTACCTCGTACCGTTCCTGAAGTACCCGGCCAACCCGCCGGCCGTCGGCAACCCGGACACCATCGGCCAACGCACGGGACTCTTCTTCCTCATGGTGGCGCTCAGCGTCCTGCTCGCCGTCGCCGCCGTCATCGCCGGGAGGAGGCTCGCGCCGCGCCTCGGCAACTGGAACGCGACCGTCGCCGCATCCGCCGGATACGTCCTGCTGATCGGACTCGCGTACGTGTTCCTGCCGTCGTTCGACGAGGTGGGCGCGGACTTCCCGGCGGCCCTGCTCTGGGAATTCCGGCTCTCCACCCTCGCGGTCCAGGCCACCCTCTGGGTGATCTTCGGGCTGATCTTCGGTGTCTTCACCGAGCGCCTGCTGCTCCCCTCGCGGGATCGGGGCGCGAGCTCCCGGGAAGGTGTTCCCCGGCCCGCCGGAGCGGTGGGCTGACCCGGCACGAGTGTGCGGCCGGAGACCTCTCCCGCCGCACACTCGCGCGTCGTGCGCCCTCGGGGCGCCGGTCCCGG
>NZ_JBSFVR010000718.1:0-1482 GCF_053592415.1 Streptomyces sp. NPDC002690
CCGCGGTCGCACCCGTGTGCTCCTGGGTCTTCGTGTGCGTCGGCTGCTGCTCCGTGGGTCGCGGCGAGCGCGACGGCGGTACCGGTCGAGGAGCGGAGTGGACGGAGCATGGGAGGTCCTCCGGGTAGGGCGCGAGCAGAGCGGGACGGGCCCGGACCGGACGGGCCGGAACGGGACGTTTCCTGCTTCCGAGGTAACGGGCGGGCCGCTCCCCATGCCTGCTGACGCGCTCTCAGAAGTCACCCGTACGGACCGGCGCGCCACCCTTGCCGTCGGCGATCCGCGCAGGTCGCGGCGGTTTTGGTGGGCCGTCCGGTCCGCGTGGCGCGCCCGGGTGCCGAACGAGTGACGCCCGAAACGAATGTGTGACGCAGGTCACACGCATGGTCTTCCGGGGGTCGGGCAGACGCAAGACATCCCCCCCACGGGGCGGCACCCCCCCCCCCCCGCCGCCCCCTGGCAACCGCCCTCACCGGCCCCACCCCCCCCGGGCCCGGTGAGGGCGTTGTCATGGATGCCGGGGTGTCCACGACTCGGTGGTCGTGGGGCCGGGGGCCCCGCGTCAGACCGGTTCCGCCGGGGTGTCCCGGTACACCTTCTCCAGCAGCTCCATCAGTCCGGCGTCCACCGGGTACGTCCGGTCGTCGATCCGGTGGACGGGGATGATGGCCCGGGAATTGGTGACGAACGCGGCCCGGAAGTCGCCGAGCCCGTCCAGGGTCACCTGCCGCCGGGCCGAAGGGGCCCCGGCCAGCGCGAGCCCCTCCTCCAGCAGCGCCATGGTGATCCCGATCAGCGCCGGGGCGTTCGGCCAGACCACACGATCGCCGTCCCAGAAGCCGATGTTGGTGATCGACCCCTCGGTGACCACTCCGCCGGGGGCGGTCAACAGCGCCTGGTCGTACCCCGAACGCACCGCCAGCCTGCCGTAGTAGGTCTGGCTGAAGTCGCCGGGCCGCTTGAGGTGCGGCAGATCGCGGGCGTACGACACCGAGAGAAGGCTCAGCGGCTTCGTCTCCGGCGCGGCGGGAGGCGCCACCGTCACCATCAGCACCGTCTTCGTCGCACCCGGCGGCAGGAGGCCGTGCACCCGCACCGTGGCGTCCCGTACACCCGCTCCCGACAGCGCCCCGCGTACCAGCCGGCGCGGCAGATCCGCCTCCAGGTCCAGGCCGAACAGCTCCTGGTTCGCGGCGCGCAGCCGGTTCAGGTGGAGGTCCCAGCCCCGTACGCGACCGTCCACGACCTGGAAGGCGGTGAAGTGGCCGTAGCCGGAGAAGGCGGGAATCCGCAGGTCGTCCGGGGTGGCGGGGTGACCGTCGAACTCGACGTACGGGACGGGAGAGGGAGGGATCATGGAGTCCACGGTAATTCGTGCGGCCCTCTAAACGACCGATCGGACGGTCGAACTGACCTGACCTACCGGTCAGTTGTCGCCGGACGCGGGGCGGGCCATAATGCACTCGTAGCCCTTCACGCATC
>NZ_JBSFVR010000719.1:0-1476 GCF_053592415.1 Streptomyces sp. NPDC002690
ACCGCCGCGCCGCGCAGTGCGGCCCGCAGCCCGGTGAGCCCCTGGGCCAGCTCCGCGCGCTGGCCGGCGGGCATGCGGTCGATCGCCCCGGACAGCACCTCGCCCCGCTTCCTGCGCACCTCGGAGAGGTGTGCGTGCCCCTTCGCGGTCAGGCTCAGCGTCACCTCGCGTCCGCTGTCGGGGCTCGGACGGCGCTCGACGAATCCCACGGACTGGAGCCGGTCGCACAGCCGGCTGAGCGAGGGCGCGGACACGTCGAGTACGGCTCCGAGCGCGCGCATCCTGATGCCGTCCTCACGGTCGACGGCGTACATCAGGCGCAGTTGCGCCAGGGACGCGGGGGCGGCCCAGTCGCGGTCGCGGGTCCGCTCCCAGAGCACGTCGAGCAGTTCCACGATGTCGCCCGCCGCGGACGCCACGTCGTGGGAGCCCGAAGGCGCGACCTCGACGTCGGGCGTCATGGCGTTTCCCCTCTGGTATCGGTGTCCCGGGGCGGGCTGGACGCACCGCGTGCGTCAGGTTGTGCCGTCCGGGCCAGTGGGACGGGCCGAGCGGTTTCGTGCACCCTCGATGGCCGAGGGGAGATCGTGCGCGGTCTCCGAGGTGGCCCGCGCGGTGTGTCCCGGGGGCCGCTCCGCGTCCATGGGCGTCGTGGTGAGGTAGTCCAGCGTACCGGTGACCTCCAGGAGCCGGTCGAGCGCGGCTCCGCGTCCGTCCAGCCGCAGGGCGACGCCCGCCTCGCCGGTCCGTCTGCGGATCATGATCAGCGCGGCGAGCCCGGAGGAGTCGATGGTGCCCGACGACGCGCAGTCCAGGCGGAGTTCACGGGCGTCCGGGTGCCCGGCCAGCAGTTCCGCGACGGTGGCGAGCAGTGTGTCGGCGTTCGTGTGGTCGAGGTCTCCGCGGATCTCCACCCGGACCGCGCCCTGGGTGTCGTACCGCGTGCTGAGCCCGAAACCTTCGGAGGGTGTCGTCGTCATGCGTGCTTTCCGGGGACGTACGGACGGAGGGGAGCGCCGGCGCGGCCGGCCGCGAGGCGGAGGTGGCGGGTGGCACGGGGGAAGTCCCTGAGTTCCTCGCCCAGCACCTCCAGTGCCGGCACGAGGGAGAGCGGCGGCACTCCGCGGGCGCTCAGGACGTCGCCGGTCCAGTCGAGGAACCCGGTGAAGAGTTCCGCGTCGTCCGTGTAGAGGGCGACGGCGAGGAAGTCGACGATGTGCGCCACGTCTTCGGCGGTCCGGTCGCGCTGGGACTCGGTGTAGTCGCGCGCCCCGGGGAAGCGCTCGTCGATCCCGACGAGCACCGCCTTCACCAGTTGCGCCTTGCTGCGCACCACCAGGGTGTACTCCTGGTCGCCGAGGTGCGGCAGATCGTCGATCGGCTGGTGGACCCGCGGGGTGCGGGAGGCGGAACCCCCCGCGAGGAGCGCGGCGGCGTAGGGCCGTTCGCCCTCTTCGAGCTTCGCTGCAACGGCAC
>NZ_JBSFVR010000720.1:0-1475 GCF_053592415.1 Streptomyces sp. NPDC002690
CCTGTCTCTGTTCTCCGAGGCCCACTCCCTCGTCCTGACCGCCGGCGACGGCGGGAACCCCGGCGTGGAGATCGGCATGGTCGTCGCGGGGGGCGCCTGAGCCCGATGAGGTCGTCCGGCTCGGCGTCCGGCACGTCCCGGTCGAAGCGGGCGAGTACCGGCCAGCGCAGGGCGAAGGCCACCAGAAGCAGCATGACGAGGCAGAACAGCAGGTACATCAGTCCGATTCCGCGTCCCGGGCCGGTTCCGAGCACCCGGCCCACGCTGTCCGCCAGTACTCCGTCCTCGGCCAGCAGCGGGTCGAACAGCTTGACGCCGAGGGGAGCGATGAGGCCGTGGCCGATCGGCAGGGTGGACCAGGCCACCAGCGTGTTCAGTGCGAAGACCCTGCCGTGGAACCGCTGCGGCACCTTCACCTGCACGATCGTCGAGTACACCCCGTTGACCATCGAGATGGCGCAGGCCATCCCGAAGGCTCCGACGCCGATCAGCCAGAGGTCGGCGCGCAGCCCGGTGACCGCGCCGGCCAGGGCGAATACGGCGGCGAGCGCCAGCATGCCGCGCACCCGGTGTCTGCGGGGTCCGCCCCACACCCCCATGAGCAGTCCGCCCACGACGGCCCCGGCGCCGCTCGCCATCGCCACCCCGGCCGCGTCGTCCAGGGTGCCGAAGGACAGCACCAGCGGTGTCACCAGCAGGAAGAGGGGCGAGAGGAAGAGGTTCAGGACGGCGAACCACAGCAGCATCGAGCGGAATCCACGGTTGTGCCAGGTGTACGTGAACCCCTGTTTGATCTCCTCGACCACCGGTTCCCGGCGGCTCCACGGCAGCGTCCGGGGGAATCTGACGCACAGCAGCACGCCCACGGCGACGACGTAGCTGCAGATGTCGAGGATGAGCACGCCGCGCAGCCCGATGCCCGCCATGAGCGCGACCGCCACCAGCGGTACGACGAACTGTGCTGCGCCGAAGGCAAGTTGTACGGCTCCGTTGGCGTGCCCGAGGTACCGCTTCGGGACCAGTTGCGGAACGGCCGAGCTGTAGGCGAGGCGCTGGAAGGTGAGCGCCACGGACAGCACGGCGAGCAGGACGTACAGGTACCAGGTGTCCAGTCGTCCGGTCAGCAGAAGGGCGAGCATGGCGACCTGGCTGAGTCCGGCGGTGAGGTCACCGGCCAGCATGACCTTGCGGCGGTCGAAGCGGTCGACCACGGCTCCGGCCAGCGGACCGATGAGAATGCCCGGCAGCATCGCGACGACGGAGTACAGCGCGAACCGGGTCATCGACCCGGTCTCCAGCAAGATCCAGATGGGCAGGGCGAATTCGGTGAGCGCGGACCCCATGATGGAGGCGAGCTGGCCGAGCACGACCGTGAGGAAGCGGGCCATGCCCGGTTCCGCCCAAGCGCCGTCGTACGGGTGTGCGCGTCTCTCGTCCGACTCCATACGGTCCCCCCACCGTCGAGCCCTTCCGGT
>NZ_JBSFVR010000721.1:0-1473 GCF_053592415.1 Streptomyces sp. NPDC002690
CGACGAGTCCCTCACCGTTGAGCACGGTCATGTCGCGGGCGATGCCGTCCTTGGAGACACACCGGCTCCGGGCCCACCGACGCCGGTCCCGATGGCCGTCACGGCCTCCCGGACGGCGCATGCCGCCCGGACCGCGTGCAGCGCGTCGTCCTCATGGGTGACGAACGCCCCGAAGACGGCCATCACGGCGTCACCGATGAACTTCTCGACCACGCCACCGTGTTCGGTGACCGCCGTCGTGCAGATCCGGTAGTACCGGTCCATCGTGCGCCGCAGTGCTTCGGGGTCCAGGGTCTCGGCGAGAGCCGTCGAGCCGACGAGGTCGATGAAGAGCGCAGTGACGATTCTGCGGCTGTCCGACAACGGCGCACCCGCGACGACCGGTGTGCCGCACTCCGGGCAGAACCGGGCTCCGTCCGGCACCGTGGCACGGCAACCGCCGCACTGCGCGGCGCCGTTCACAGGAGTTTGAGGTCCTGTCCCTCCACCTCACCGGCCACCGCTTCCAGTCGCTCCTTGACGGAGTTGAGGACCTGGACCTCGTGCTCGTTGAGCCCCGAGAGGACCGAGCGTTGCTCGACCGCCAGCAGGTCCACCGGGTGGCCGGCCTCACGTAGTGCGTGCAGGGCGTCGAAGGGCATGGCTGCCGGTACCTCGTTCCCGTAGTGCGGCCAGTCGAGGGTGACGCCGGCCGGTCCGATCGAGTACTCCGCGACCGCCGCCGCGAGGGCGCCGATGGCCCCGGGGGCCTCCTGCCGCTTCCGCTCGTCCGCGGGCAGCGGCGGCCAGGTCCCCTGGACCAGAACACCCTGGGCGTACAGTCGCGCAATCATTTCCGTACGATTCGACGCGCCCGTTCTCCGGAGCATGTTGCATAAGTGAGCCGCCACCGTGTGCGGGCTGATGCACAGAGCCTTGGCGATATCCCGGTTCGAGGAGCCGGCGGCCACGAGCGAAGCGATCAAAATCTCACGCCTGGTCAAAACCTTTACCCCTCATTTTGGTGAGCGAAGCCTTGGCCGGCAGCGAAACACCGCGCTCCCGGGCAAGAGAGTAGCTGCGGGTCATGTTCCGGACAACCATGCCTTGAGCGGAACAAGGGCCACCGGATTCATAGTCATTCGAGGGATGTGAAGCCCGCGGGTGCCGGAGCAGCCTTGGCGTCGTACCAGCCCGTGACCGTCTCCATGAAGGAGTGACCCATGTCGCAAGCACCCCTCGACGCGCTGCGCAGCGCCGGCACCCCGGTCGACCTGCTGTCGGACTCCGAGCGTGACATCTTCAGTGCCCTCAGCCCGGACGAGGTCGCGGTCCTCGGCTCGATCCAGGCCCGGCTCAACGCCGTGTCGGCCGCGGTCGAGGGCCAGGTGAACGACAACCAGGTCAACGTTCTCTGCTGATTCCAGACCCGGTGGGTTGCCGGTGAGGACTCCGGACTCGTAGCGGTTGGTGATGCGCTTGTACTGGCCGAAG
>NZ_JBSFVR010000722.1:0-1468 GCF_053592415.1 Streptomyces sp. NPDC002690
CCGAGCCGCCGATGCGCGCGCCCGGCAGCTTCGACTACGTGGGCGCCTTCGGTCTCTCACTCGGCCTGGTCTCCCTGCTGCTGCCGATCACCAAGGGCAGCGAGTGGGGCTGGACCGCGCCGCTGACGCTCGGCCTGATAGCCGGCGGCCTGCTGGTCCTGGTCGCCTGGTCCCTGTACGAGCTGAGGAACGCCGCGCCCCTGGTGGACCTGCGGACCACGGTCCGGCGCGAGGTGCTGCTGACCAACCTGGTATCGATCATGGTCGGCGTCTCCTTCTACGCCGTTTCGCTGGTCGTGCCGCAGCTGCTCCAGCTGCCGACCTCCACCGGATACGGCCTCGGCCAGTCCATGGTGGTCGCCGGTCTGTGCATGGCGCCGCTGGGGCTGACCATGATGATGACCGCGCCGGTGTACGCGTGGATCGCCGCCCGGCGCGGCCCGAAGGTCTCCCTGATCATCGGCATGACGGTCATCACGGTCGGCTACGGCGCCGGAACCCTGCTGATGGACGCGGCCTGGCAGACCCTGGTGATCTCGACGGTGCTGGGCGCGGGCATCGGCCTCGCCTACTCCGCGCTGCCGGCCCTGATCGTCGGCGCGGTGGACGCCTCCGAGACCGGGGCCGCGACCGGCCTCAACACCCTGATGCGATCGATCGGCACCTCGGTGTCCAGCGCCGTCATCGGCATGGTGCTGGCGAACACCTCGCTCCACACGGGCGGGGTGGCGGTTCCCTCGATGCACGGGTTCCGGCTCTCCTTCCTGATCGCGACCGGGGCGGTGCTGGTCGGTCTCGTGCTGGCCGCGTTCCTGCCCTCGCGGCGCCCGTCCGCCCGTCCGGTGCTGGTCGCCGACAGCGAGAGCGAGGCGCTGCTCGCTGAGGCCGAGGCGCTGGTGGCCATCGACGCGGTGCTGCACGGCGGGGCGTCCGCGCCGTCGGCCGTCGCCTCCCCGTCCGTCGCGGGCTCCGGCGGTTTCCACGGCCGGGTACGGGACACGGCGGGCGCGCCGGTGGCGCGGGCCACCGTGACCCTGGTCGACCGGCAGGGCCGGCAGGCCGGCCGGACCGTCGCCGACGAAGCGGGGCGGTACGCGCTGGCCGCCGCTCCCGAGCCGGGCCTCGTGCTGGTCGTGACCGCCGCCGGTTACGCGCCGCACGCCCGGCCCGCCGTGTGCGCGTCGAACGGGCGGCCGGTGGTGGCCGACCTGGTGCTGACCGCCGCCGCCCCGGAGCACGACGGCGCCGTGGTGCCGCAGGCGGCCGAGGCTGTCCAGGCGTCGCCGGAGGCACTCACGGGAGAGCACCGCGCCTGACCCCTGCTCGCCGCACCCGGTGAGACCCCGCACGCCCCCGCCGGTCCGTCCGGCGGGGCAGGCCGATCCGGAAGGAGTCCCAGAAGAGGGTGTCGTGCAGCAGGTCCTGGAAGTTCAGCGCGCCGATCCACTGGGTGGAGCGGGTGCGGCCG
>NZ_JBSFVR010000723.1:0-1457 GCF_053592415.1 Streptomyces sp. NPDC002690
CAGCGGAAGTGGGAGTGAAGCGGTCCGACATGTCTGCCTCTTGATCGACGGGCCCGGACGGCTGCTCTGCCGACCGACCAATTTGTTCAGTGCCATTACTAATATGGCACCCATCGGCCCGGATGCGAAACCCTCGGGAACCAAAAAGTCTTCGCGCCCCTGTTCGCACCCCGTCCGATCCCGTAATTTGTCAGCCGAACGAGCAAATCCCGCAGCACGAGAAGAGGTAGCCATGCCGCCGCGCACGGTCGTCATCGGTGTGGACAGTTCCACCCAGTCCACCAAGGCAGCTGTCACCGATGCCGTCACCGGCGAGATCCTCGCCGTGGGCCGCGCCCCGCACGTGGTCCTCGGCGAGGGCGGGGCCCGCGAGAGCGACCCCGAGGTGTGGTGGCAGGCGCTGCGCGACGCGGTGGCCGCCGGAATGAAGGAGGCCGGGCTGCCCGCCTCGGCGGTCACGGGCATCGCGGTCGCCGGACAGCAGCACGGTCTCGTGGTGCTGGACCGCGAGGGCCGGCCGCTGCGCCCCGCGCTGCTCTGGAACGACACCCGTTCCGCCCCCCAGGCCGCCGCCCTCACCGCCGCGCTCGGCGGCCCCGAGGCGTGGCTGGAGCGGACCGGATCGGTGCCCGTCGCCTCCATGACCGCCACCAAGTGGCAGTGGCTGCGCGAGAACGAACCGGACACCGTCGCCGCCACCGCGGCCGTCCGCCTCCCGCACGACTACCTCACCGAGCGCCTCACCGGCGTCGCGGTGACCGATCCGGGCGACGCCTCCGGCACCTGCTGGTACTCCACCGCCACCGGCGCCTACGACCCCGAACTGCTCGCCCTGCTCGGCCTGGACGCCGCGCTGCTGCCCGAGATCGCCCCCACCGGCGGCACCCGCGCCGGGTCGCTGACCGCCGAGGCGGCCGAGGTGCTCGGCCTGCCCGCCGGCATCGCCGTCGCGGCCGGCACCGGCGACAACATGGCCGCCGCCGTCGGTCTCGGCCTCGGCGCGGAGGGCCTGCTCGACCACCCGGTGCTCAGCCTGGGCACGTCCGGCACCGTCTTCGCGGCCTCGCGCACCCGGCCCGCCTCCCCGGCGCTCGCCGGTTTCGCCGCCGCGGACGGCACCTACCTCCCGCTCGCCTGCACGCTGAACTGCACCCTCGCCGTGGACAAGGTGGCCGCGCTGCTCGGGCTGCACCGTGACGACGCGTCACCCGGCGGCGAGTCCGTGCTCCTTCCGTACCTCGACGGCGAACGCACCCCCGACCTGCCGCACGCCGCCGGGCTGCTCACCGGCCTGCGGCACGACACCACCCCGCAGCAACTCCTCGGCGCCGCCTACGAAGGCGCGGCCTTCACCGTGCTGCACGCCATGGACGAACTGCTCCGCGCCTGCGGGCTCGACCCGGCGGACCCGGAGGTCGCCGCCCGCCCGCTGCGCCTGATCGGGGGCGGCGCCCAGG
>NZ_JBSFVR010000724.1:0-1457 GCF_053592415.1 Streptomyces sp. NPDC002690
CGGTGGTCGGCGGCGGCATCGCCGGGCTCGCGGCGGCCACCCTGCTGGCCGAGCGCGGCGCGCGGGTCACTCTCCACGAACGGGAACCCACGCTCGGCGGGCGGCTCGCGGGGTGGTCCACCGAACTGGCGGACGGCTCCTCGGTCACCATGAGCCGGGGTTTCCACGCCTTCTTCCGCCAGTACTACAACCTGCGCGGGCTACTCCGTCGGGTCGACCCCGGGCTGGAGTCGCTCACCGCCGTGCCGGACTATCCGCTGCGGCACAGCGACGGGATGTACGACAGCTTCGCCCGGGTACCGCGCACCCCTCCGCTCAGCGCGATGGGGTTCGTCGCCCTCAGCCCCTCCTTCGGGGCGCGCGACCTGCTGCGGATGAACCCGCGCGCCGCGCTGCCGCTGCTCGACGTCCGCGTCCCCGAGGTGTACGAGCGGCTGGACCGGGTCAGCGCCCGCGACTTCCTGACGCGGGTCCGCTTCCCGGAGGCCGCGCACCATCTGGCCTTCGAGGTGTTCTCGCGGAGCTTCTTCGCCGATCCGGGCGACCTGTCCGCCGCCGAACTGGTCCTGATGTTCCACATCTACTTCCTCGGTTCCAGCGAGGGGCTGCTCTTCGACGTACCGGCGGAGCCGTACCCGCAGGCACTCTGGGACCCGCTCCACGAATATCTGGAGAAGCACGGGGTGCGAGTGCGGACCGGCTCGACGGTGGAGAGCGTGACCCCCGCCCCGGACGGCGGGCTGGACGTCACGGCGGACGGCCGCACCCGGCGCAGGGACGCGGTGGTGCTGGCCCTCGACTCCGGCGGGCTGCGCCACCTGGTGGCGGCTTCTCCCGGACTCGGCGACGGCCGGTGGCGCGGCAGGCTGGCACGGCTGCGCACGGCCCCGCCGTTCCTGGTGTCGCGGCTCTGGCTGGAGCGGCCCGTGGCGGCGGACCGCCCGGGCTTCCTCGGCACCAGTGGGTACGGCCCGCTGGACAACGTGAGCGTCCTGGAGCGCTGGGAGGGTGAGGCCCTGCGGTGGTCCCGCCGCACCGGCGGTTCGGTGGTGGAGCTGCACGCGTACGCGGTGGCACCGAACGCGGACCGGCCGGCCGTACAGGCAGAGCTGGTACGCCAGTTGCACCGGGTCTACCCGGAGACCGCAGGGGTCCGGGTGGTGGACTCCCGGCACGAGTGGCGGGCGGACTGCCCGCACTTCCCCGTGGGCGGCTACCGCGACCGTCCCGCCGTACGCACACCTCACCCGACCGTGGTGGTCGCGGGCGACCTGGTCCGTACCGAACTGCCGGTCGCTCTGATGGAGCGGGCCGCCACCAGCGGGTTCATGGCCGCGAACGCCCTGTTGGCCGACTGGGGGGTGCGGGGCCAGACCCTGTGGACGGTGCCGCGCACCGGACGATCGGCGGTGCTGCGCCAACTCGCCCGGCTGGGCACGGCTCACGGCGGCTGACCC
>NZ_JBSFVR010000725.1:0-1444 GCF_053592415.1 Streptomyces sp. NPDC002690
GCAACGTCGCCGCCACAGCCGGCGACACCGCACCACCCACCAGCAACCCGCACACCGCGAGCACGAACGCGACCACCACGGCACCCAGCCGGGTGGCGCTTCGCCCACGGCCGACCCCGTCCACGGGACCCGGTGGCCGTGCTGTGTGTATTCGATCCATCCCGGTACTCCTTCGTGCGGCTCGTACGGCAGCGGGCTCGGTCGCCCGGGTGCCGGCCGCGGCAGGAGGAGCCGCAGCGCCCTGGTAGATGCGCGGGACGGATGGGGATAACAGAAATCTCCAAGAAACTTCTCCCCAAAGAGCGGAGCTTCTCGCGCCCGGCCCGGCCGGAGCGCCGGCGAGCCAGAAACCGCCGGGCCGCCTCCACTGCACGACCATGCGGCTCTTCCTCCGCCAACGCACCTTTTCTACAAGCGGGTTGTGGGACGCATCAGGCCATCTGACCGGCCGCCCGACGTCTCGTAATGGATCTTTACAGCCCACCGGCGCTGTGCCACCATGCGGGCTCCTGGCGTGATCGATCGGATGAATGACCGGTGGGGCGGAGACCATGACAGAGCACCGGGCCGGCACCGAGGAGGATGTCGCCTCTCTCGTGCACTCCGCGCGGGACGGTGACGCGCGGGCGATGGAGCGGCTGGTCGCCCTCCACCTGCCACTGATCTACGGGATCGTCGGCCGGTCCCTGAACGGACACGCGGACGCCGACGACCTCGTTCAGGAGACCATGCTGCGGATCGTCCGCGGTCTGCCCGAACTGCGCGAGCCCGAGAGGTTCCGCTCGTGGGCGGTGGCCATCGCGTACCGGGAGATCCAACAGCACCAACGGCGCGCGGGCGGCGCGAACACCTCCCGCCGTGACGTCGAGGGCGTGGCCGACCCCCTGCCGGACTTCGCCGAACGCACGGTCGCCGAACTGGCCCTGACCGGCCAACGCCGCAATCTCGCCCGGGCGACCCGCTGGCTCGACCCCACCGACCGCCAGGTGCTGGCCCTCTACTGGGAGGAGGCGTCGGGCCGCCTCACCCGGTCCGAACTCGCCGCTTCCCTCGGCCTGGACCGCAAGCACACGGCCGTGCGGGTCCAGCGGATGAAGGAGCGACTGGAGGCTGCACGCACCCTGGTCCACGCCCTGTCGGCCACCCCCCGCTGCCCGGGGCTCGTGTCCGAGGCGCGGGAGTGGGACGGGACGAGCGGCGCGCTGTGGCGCAAGCGCCTCAGCCGTCATGTGCGGGACTGCCCGCAGTGCCACGCCCATCACGACGGCCTCGTCTCCCCGGAGAACCTGCTGCCCGGCATCGGGCTCGTCGCCGTACCGGGGGTCCTGCTGGTGTGGCTCCGCCAGACCGCCGCTGCGGCAGCGTCCGGCACCCCTTCCCTGGCGGCCCGGCTGCGCGAGCCGCTCTCCGTGGCGGGTTCCAAGGCGAAGGCAACGGCCGCGGT
>NZ_JBSFVR010000726.1:0-1440 GCF_053592415.1 Streptomyces sp. NPDC002690
CGGAGAGCAGGATCATCGCGACGGTGTACTCCGCCACCGGCAGCGCGTTGGCGGCGCCGCGGTGCAGGTCGTGCCGGAGCGGGCCGAACCGCAGTGGGAGCAGCACGACCTGCTGGGGGTGCCCGAGGCCGAGCGGCCCGCGCGCCTGGAGGAGCTGCTGGCCGCCGACCACCGGAGGCACTTCGACCCGGCCGTCGCGCCGCTGGTGAGGCTCACCCTGGTCCGGACCGCCGAGCAGGGCTTCGAAGTGGTCGTCACCAGCCACCACCTGATGTTCGACGGCTGGTCGCTGCCGCTGGTCCTCCAGGACCTGCTCGGCCTCTACGAGACCGACGGCGACACCGCACAGCTGCCGCCGGCCCGCAGCTACCGGGAGTTCCTGGTCTGGCTGGGACAGCAGGACACCGACGCCTCGGTCCGCGCCTGGGCCGAGGAACTGGACGGCGTCAGCGAGCCGACGCTGCTGGCGCCCCGGGCCCGGCCGGCCGACACCGGCGGCGGCATCGCCCGCACAGAGGTCGCGCTGCCGCCCGAGCGCGCGCGTGAACTCGTGCGCCGCGCGACCGAGTTGGGCGTCACGGTCAACACCGTGGTGCAGGGTGCCTGGGCGATCCTGCTCGGCCAGCTGACCGCGCGCGATGACGTGCTGTTCGGCCAGACCGTCTCCGGACGTCCCTCGCAGCTGCCCGGCGCCGAGGAGATGATCGGCCTGTTCATCAACACCCTGCCGGTGCGGGTCCGCCTGCGCCCCGGGGCCACGCTCGCCCAGACCCTCGCCGACCTGCAGCTCCGGCAGGCCGCGCTGACCGAGCACCACCACCACGGCCTGGCCGAGATCCAGGAGGGCACCGGCCTGCGGTCGCTGTTCGACACGGTGGTGGTCTTCGAGTCCTACCCGTGGACCGGCGGGCACACCTTGCCGGAGACCGGGATCGCCGTCAGCAGCCTGCGGTACTCGACCGGCACGCACTACGCGATGACGCTGATGGCCGCCCCCGACCCGCTCCGCTTGACACTGCAGTACCAGCGCGCGGTGTACGAGACCGCGACCGTCGCGGAGATGGCCGAGCGCTACCGGCGCGTGCTGGAGCAGATCATCGACGACCCGCACACCGCTGTCGGCGCGATCGAGGTACTCAACGCCGCGGAGCGCGTGATGGTGGAGCCGCGGCGCTCGGTTTCGGCCCAGCGGCCCGCGCCCACCGATCCGACGCTGCTGCCGGCCCTGTTCGAGGCCGCGGCGACGGCCACGCCCGACGCGCCCGCCGTCCGGGCAGGTGACCGGGTGCTCGGCTACGCCGAACTGGACCGCCGCGCCAACGGCCTGGCGTTCGAGCTGATCGCGCCGGTGACAGCGTCGAGGCCGGGAACGACGTCGTACAGGGTCTTGCCATCTGCCCATGCAGCTTCCGGGGCCTTCGGATCCTCAGACATGGAAGA
>NZ_JBSFVR010000727.1:0-1439 GCF_053592415.1 Streptomyces sp. NPDC002690
ACGACACCGTCCCCCACCGCCCCGACATCAAGGGAAGCCTCCTCGGCAACTACCACCAACCCTCACCCGACGCACTCCCCCAAGCCCAACTACGCGACCGCCACCTCCAACTCCTCGCCACCCTCATCGGCGACACCGACATCCAGCACAGCAACGGCAACTGGGCCGAGTCACGGGCCAACACCACGCCCGCCGCGCGTAGTCACACCTGGGTCGACCCCGTCTCCGAACCCCTCGGTCCGGAAGACGACACCACCGGCCCACGGGACACCGACGCCGTCGCTGCCCGCATGCTCCCGATACCACGCAACCTCCGACAGGACTCCGACGACTCGGACGCAGCCGACTCCGACGACACCGACTGGGACGCACCCGCCCCGACCCCGGCCGGCCCGTCCACGGCACCACGCTTCACGTGGGTGCAGCCCCCCGTCTCCGCGCCGAGTCCCGTGCAGTCACCGCCCTCGCCCGAGCCCGCGCAGGACGACGAGGCAGAGCAGACCACGCCGTTCGACGCATCGTCCCTGGTCACCTACGTTCTTCCGGACAACCTCCCCGAGGGGCCGTTCAACGCACAGACCCTGTGGTCGCTGGCACCCCCGATGGAATCCTTCGCCGTGGTCACCGACACCAGGCAGGGCCTGACGGTGCCGCTCACATATCCGGACAACCGTGTATCAGCCGAGTGGGACGACCCCCAGTACGGCATCGACGTCTTCAACGCCGTGATGGAACCGGCCGACAAATACCTCGACCTCGTCATCGAACGGGCCGAGCGGATACGGGCGGACGAAAACGCGGACAGCAACGAACGGGACGCCGCAGAACGGCTGTTGAAGGCCAACACGCTACTCCAGGGCGACAACTGGCGGCCCGAATACCGCAGCGAATTCCTCCGCGTTCAGATGCTCCTCGCAGAGCACGGCCTGCTCGACGGTCTCCCTCGCGAACTCGTCAGCAACCCCGACTGGCAGCGGCAGAACGACGTGCAGGACCCCGAAGACACACCGTGGGCCCTGGTCGATCCCGCCGACATGACCGGCCCCATCGGCGGTTCACTCCGCGGCACTGACGGCGTGTCCGCCCAGTTCCACACCTGGCTGAACGACAACGGCGGAGACAGCGCCTGGCTGTCCGCCTGGGCCGAAGAGCAAGCGGGCGGATCGATCAACACCGAACCCCAGCGGTTCAAAGTACTCATCAGCCACTTCCGCCCGCCCAAAACGGACGGCGGCTACTACACAGCCGGCCTGAGCAGCAACCTGCGCCACGACACATGGCAGGTGGGCTCCCAGGAATACCCGGTCACGCGATTCGACCGGACGTCCCTGGACGATCCGGCCGTCTACCTGCGCAGCATGATCGCCCAGCACGTCTTCACCTATGAAGTGCTCACCCGGGTGAAAATGCCCAACGTCGATCCCACCGAAGGAGTCGTC
>NZ_JBSFVR010000728.1:0-1429 GCF_053592415.1 Streptomyces sp. NPDC002690
CATCGCCCCCACCGGCAGCAGCCTGATGGCGGCGTAGTTGGTGCCCGGTCCGGTGCGGACGTAGACCCGGTAGCCCGGTGCGATCGGGTAGCGGGGGTACTCGTAACCGAGGGTCGCGAGGCCGGCGGGCTCGACGGCCAGTGTCTTCGCGCCCTGTGGGACGACCGGTTCCGAGAGCGTCTCCACGGTGCTCGTGGACTCGGCTCCGTTCGATGACGCGGTCGCTTCGGTGGTGCTCTCCTCGATGGCCATGCGGCCCTCCCCCGGGTCGAATCGGTACAGGTGACGCGCAGGCTAACAAGCCTTGCGCGGCAAGGGCGAAGCATCGAATAGGCTCCGTGCGTCGC
Organism: Streptomyces sp. NPDC002690; assembly: GCF_053592415.1. NCBI lineage: Bacteria > Bacillati > Actinomycetota > Actinomycetes > Kitasatosporales > Streptomycetaceae > Streptomyces > Streptomyces sp. NPDC002690. The sequence goes on from NZ_JBSFVR010000728.1 coordinate 348, forward strand.
GCTTGCGGTCGAACACACGGGGGTGGGTGATGGCACCGCTGCGGGAAGTCGGGCCGGATCCGGAAACGGAACGTCCCGAGTACGCCGGCCGGTACCGCCTGGAAGCACGTCTCGGCGAGGGCGGCATGGGTGTCGTCCACCTCGCCACGTCCGCGTCGGGGCTCCCGCTGGCGATCAAGATCGTGCACCGGAGTTACGCGGCGGACCCCGAGTTCCGGGCACGTTTCCGGCAGGAGGTCGCGGCCGCGCGGCGGGTCAGCGGCGCGTTCACCGCACCGGTCGTCGACGCCGACCCGACGGCCCCGCTGCCCTGGATGGCGACCCTGTACGTACCCGGTCCGACGCTCTCCGCGCAGGTGAAGCGGAACGGCCCGATGAACCCGGCGCAGTTGCGGCGGCTCACCGCCGGGCTGGCCGAGGCGCTGCGGGACATCCACCGGGCGGGGGTCATCCACCGCGATCTGAAGCCCAGCAACGTGCTGCTGCCGGACTCCGGGCCGAAGGTCATCGACTTCGGGATCTCCCGGCCGTACGACAGCGAGCTGCGCACGGAGACCGGGAAGGTGATCGGCTCGCCGCCCTACATGGCGCCCGAACAGTTCCAGCGCCCCCGGGAGGTCGGTCCGGCCGCCGACGTGTTCGCGCTGGGCGCGGTGCTGGTCCACGCGGCGACCGGGCGGGGGCCGTTCGACTCGGACAGCCCGTACCAGGTGGCGTACCAGGTGGTGCACGACGAGGCGGACCTGACCGGGGTGCCGGAGGATCTTGCCGCGCTCGTCGCGCAGTGCCTGGCGAAGGAGCCCGAGCGGCGGCCGACCCCGGACGAGATCATGGCGGCTCTGCTGCCGCCCTCCTACGACGCGGCGGCCTTCGTGCCCGCCCAGCGGCAGCCGTCGCCCGAGGACCGCGCTCCCGTCCGGGAGGCGGCCGGAGGCGGCGGCGACGTGCGGGCGACGCCCGCGGGCGTCGGCGAGGGCGACGGCGACGTACCGGAGGCCGGTGACGGCACCGCCGGGGAGGCCGCCGGGCCGCCCCGCGCGGAGTCGACCCATGTGCGGGACGCGCCGGCCGCCGCGCCGGAC
>NZ_JBSFVR010000729.1:0-1415 GCF_053592415.1 Streptomyces sp. NPDC002690
CGGAAGGTGCGGCGCGGCGGGCGCGGCCGGTCGGTCGGCAGGGCCAGCGGCTGCGGGGCGCCGGCCAGCTCGGTCCGCCAGTAGTCGACCTGCCGGGCCGCGACGCTGTCCGGGTTGTCCAACTCGCCGAGCAGCTCCTGCTGCCAGAGCGTGTAGTCCGCGTACTGGACCGGCAGCGGCTCCCAGTCGGGTTCCTGTCCGTCGGCGCGGCACACGTAGGCGGTCGTGAGGTCGCGGGCCAGCGGCGCCACCGAGGTGCCGTCGCCGGCGATGTGGTGCAGCAGGATGATCAGAACGTGCTCGGCCGGGCCGACCTCCAGCAGGCTGACCCGGACCGGGATCTCGGCCTCCAGGTCGAACAGGTGGCCCACCGCGTCCTCGACGGCGCCGGCCACCTGTGCGGGCTCGACGGTGCGGGTGGGGACCTCGATGACGACCTCGTCCGCGGGGAGGATCCGCTGGAAGGCCACGCCCTGCTCGTCCTCACCGATGACGGTGCGCAGGCTCTCGTGGCGGCGTACCAGGTCGCGGACGGCCAGGGCCATCAGGCCGGCGTCCACCTCGGCCTTCAGCCGCAGCACCACCGGCTGGTTGTAGGTGGCCGACGGCCCTTCGAACCGGTACAAAAACCACAGCCGGCTCTGCGCGAACGACAACGGGATCATGCCATTACCTCTCGGAATCCGTGGGCGGGCGCAGGCGGTTCGGGCCTTCGGGCCCGGTCGAGCCTGGTCGCGCGGGTCACTGCTGGTCGGTGCGACCGAAGTGCACCAGTTCGCCGGTCCGGGTCCGCCGGACCAGGTCGCCGGTGCGGTACATCCGGCCGCCGGCCGGGTCGAAGGGGTTCGCCACGAAGCGGGACGCGGTCAGGCCCGCGTCCCCGGGGTAGCCGCGGCCGAGGCCGGGCCCTGCGAGGTAGAGCTCGCCGGTCACCCGCGGCGGGACCGGCGCGAGGCCGGGGCCGAGCACGAGCGCCTGGACGTCCGGCAGTGGCAGGCCGAGCGACTCCGCGCCCTGCGCGCGGATCGTCGCGTGGCCGGTCTCCGGGCAGCCGAATCCGTCGAGGACGCGGGTGCCCGGCAGGTCGGCGCCGACCTCGTCCAGCGCGAGCGCGGCGCCCACGGTCCAGGCGACGAACGCCTCGACGACGGGTGTGCCGGGGCCCGAGGGCGCGGCGACCCGCTCGCCCGGCGCGACACCGAACGCCTCGGCCAGTCGGGCGGCCCGGCTGCCGATGCCGCGGTGGGTCACGGCCGCGCCTGGGGTGCCCGGCGGGCCGGCGAGGTACGCGAGGTGCTGCGACCGCAGCGGCCGGAGGCGGTCGGCGTCACTCGGCGCCTCGTCGACGCCGGCCGGCCAGGCCGTCGGCGGACCAGGGACGGTGCCCACCGGTCCAGGTCGTCGTAGAGGGACTC
>NZ_JBSFVR010000730.1:0-1414 GCF_053592415.1 Streptomyces sp. NPDC002690
GGACGGCCGGGCCCGCACGCGGCGGGCACCCGGGGCCGGCCCGGGACCGGGCTCCCCGTGGCGCCCCGGGCCGAATCCGTACGGGGCCGCGCGAAACATCCGTACGGACCCCGCGACACCGGCGCGACCACCTTCGGCCCCTCGCCCGATCACGCGTCAGGAACGGGCCGGGAGGTCTCAACCGGCGCAGGGACGAGGGCTCTTGTCAGTCGTGCGCACTACACTCACCTCTCATACTTGATGATTCCTTGGGTGAAGTGAGAGCTCTTCTTGAAGATATCCAGAGTCGGCACCCTGCTCGCCGCAGCTGCCGTCGCGCCCGCCTTCCTGTTGTCGTCCCCCGCGTCGGCGGCCGGGACGGACGACCGGGCCGCGGCTTCGGCCGCGGACACGTCGTCGTCACTGTCGTCCTCGTCCTCGGAGGGCTCGGAGGGTGAGGACCAGGAGGAGAACGACCGGATCGAGATCCTCCGCCTCATCGCCGCGGCCGGGAAGGGCTCCGTGGTGGCCGAACAGGGCAGCGCGGCGATCGACGGAGGAGCGGACGCCATGCGCGCGTTCCTGACGACCGGTCAGTACACCGCCCGGGACCAGGACAACCGCATCGCCGTCGCGCGGATCATGGGCGTGGGCGGCCCCGGGGTGAAGCGGGAAGGCAGCAAGGCGCTGGACGGCACGCCCGAGGACCGCGTCGCGTTCCTGGAGACCGGCCAGTACGAGGCCCGCGACGAGGACAACCGCGTCCTCGTCGCCCAGCTCATCAGCACCGGCGGCACCTACGTGCGGGAGGCGGGCAAGGCCGCGCTCAACGGCACGCCCGAGGACCGCGCCGCGTTCCTGGAGACCGGCCAGCACGTGGCGCGCGACACGGACAACAGGGTGCTGGTCGCCCGGATCGTCCAGATGGGCGGGGAGCACGTCAAGGAGGCCGGCGAGGCGGCGCTGAAGGGCACTCCGGAAGACCGGGTGGCATTCCTGGAGTCGGGGCAGTACGAGGCCCGCGAACAGGACGAGAAGGACGCAGCCCAGGCGGGCGAGGGCGGTACGGACGGAACGACCGGAACCGACGGCGGGGGCACCACCGGCAGCACCGCCCAGACCGGCGGGACCCCGGGCTCCGACTCCGGCACCACGTCGACCGGCGGCAGCACGGTCGAGCCCGCCTCCGACCAGAACGGTACGGACGACGACGACGCCTCCGGCTCCGTTTCCGGATCCGCCTCCGGCGGGTCGGACGGCAACGGGAACGTGACGGCGCAGGGCGCCGGCCCGCTCGCCTCCACCGGTACGGACGCCGGTACGAGCCTCGCGTTCGGCGGAGCAGATCTGAGCGAGAATTGAGGATAACGATCCGGCATTCACCGGACACGAGGTGTGAAGGGACATCGGCGCCCGGGGCGCGGTGGCGTACCGG
>NZ_JBSFVR010000731.1:0-1381 GCF_053592415.1 Streptomyces sp. NPDC002690
GCCCAGTTCGCGCCGTACAGCTCCGCGAAGTCGGTGTAGTCGATCGCCACCACCGCGTCACCGGTCGCACCGGCCGGCGGGGTCACCGTGAAGACCAGACCCTCGACGTCGGCGGCCGAGGACTCGGCCTGGCTCGCCAGAGCGACCTGCCAGTCACCCTCCAGCGCCGTCGTCTCCTCGGCGGTCGCCTCCGCCGGAGCGCCGATCCCGATCGGCAGCGTGCTGATCTGCTGCGTCTCCCCCGGCGCCAGCGCGTCCACCGTCCCGGTCGCCGGCGTCGTGATGCCGGTGCCCACCGGGGCGGTGATCTTGGTCGGCTCGTAGTCCTCCGCCAGAGGCACCTCGGGCGTCGTCAGTTCGGCGAGACCGCCACCGTTCTCACCCTCGACCAGTTCGGCCGCGGGGAGGTCAACGAGTTCGACGTCCGCACGTTTGTTCGGGGGCGGTGCGGCGTACGAGGCCGGCAGCATGCCGATCGTCACGGCGGTGGCAACCACCGTGACGACACCGACTCTTGCGCGCCTGCGTCGGCGCTTCAGCGCTTGGGTGCCGGGGAGATATCCCCGGCCACTCCATGAAAGCGATCCCCACACGACGGCCGCGGCCCCCCACAGTCGATCCCGACCACCGGCCCATCCATGCGGAAACACACGGCGCCGAAGGCTAATTGATTCGCCGAATATTCACCTACACCTTCACAAGTCGTCAAACACTTTTTGCTTCAAGTGACTTCACTCACGCATTATTTATGTTCAATTTACACTTACATTACCAATCGACAGCTACGCGGGAATTCCCATTGTTTACGTCAAAGTTCTACGGAGATCACCCAAGGATTCCGATCCCTTCACAAAAGACGCAACTCGACGAACGAATCATCCTCACCTGTTGCGCTTTGTCCCGGCCACTGAACCCACAGGTCAACCCACCTTGGGCTCGACAGGTGATCCTCGCCGCAGAGAATGGTGTTGACATGTTCCCAACAATCACCCTTACGAGGTGGGCACACCTATGGATGTCGTGTGTCTCTTCCGGCATGCTCTTGTTCCGCCCTTCTCCGTCGGGGCTGAATTCATTCCCTCCGGGACGATTCCCGGAGGGGGCGGGGCCAACAGGAAATTTTTGCGGCAGGCGTGAGATCCGGAGCGCCCGGCGAACGGCCATGCCGTTTCCGGTGTTCTCGCGGTTCAGCGCCCGCCGTCTTTCGGGGGAGGGAATCCAGCACCGTGGAACGTCGTCGTCCCAGCCGGGCAACCGTCCGGCGCACTGCGGCGGGGGTGGCAGCGCTCGTCGCGGCCGGCCTCGGTTTCGCCATGCTCGGGCCCGCCCCCGATGACCCGGTGCGGGAGTCCGCCGCGCCGGTCACGCCCGCCACCGCCCC
>NZ_JBSFVR010000732.1:0-1378 GCF_053592415.1 Streptomyces sp. NPDC002690
GGGCCGAGGCGGCGGCGACCGCCGGGGCCCCGGCCTCGCTCTCCGACCTGACCGCGCTCATCGGCGACCGGCAGAGCTGGGTGCACAGCCACCCGGCGGACGCCCCGGCCTGGGCGGCGCTCGGTTCGGCGTACGTGGAATGGGCGCACCGGTCCGCGGACTTCGGGTACTACCCGCGCGCCGAGCAGGCGCTGAAGCGCTCGCTGGCGGCCGTGCCGGGAGACCGCGGCAACAGCGCCGCCTGGGTGGGGCTGGCCGAACTCGCCGACGCCCGGCACGACTTCCTCGCGGCGAAGAAGTGGGGCGAGGCGGTCCGGGACCGCGGGCCGGGGGCGTCGGTCACCTGGGCGGTGTACCCGGCGCTGATCGACGCGTACAACGGGCTCGGCGACCAGGAGGCCGCCGGCAAGGCCACCGAGAAGTTCGCCGCCCTGCGCAAGGGCGCGCCCGGGCTGGGCCGTACCGCCGAGCTGTACCGCGACCGGGGCTGGCGGGAGGACGCGCTCGCCACCGCGCAGGAGGCGTCGGAGCGCTCCGGCACCCCCGCGCAGAAGGCGGAGGCGCTGCACCGCCTCGGCGACCTGGCCCGCGAGCGCGGCGACGCCGAGGAGGCGCTGGGGCAGTACGACGCGGCGCTCCTGGTCGACCACGGGCACCACACCTCCCTCGCCGGCCGGGCCCGGGCGCTGGCCGCCCTGGGCCGGACCGACGAGGCGATGGCGGAGTACCAACGGGTGCTCCAGCGCCTCCCGCGCCCCGAGTACTCCCTCGAACTCGCGGAACTGTACGAGTCGTTGGACCTCGACGGGGATGCCGCCAGCCAGTACGCGTCGTTCCTGAGGATGGCCGCTTCGGCGGAGCGGAACGGGGTGGACGAGACGCTGCCGCTGGCCCGTTACGAGAGCGGGCACGGCGAGGCGGAGGCGGCGGTGGAGCGGCTGCGCGCCGCCTGGGGCGAGCAGCGGCGGAACGCGGAGGTCGCGGACGCGCTGGGCTGGGCCCTGCACCGGGCCGGCCGGACGGAGGAGGGGCTGGAGTTCGCCCTGAAGGCGGCCGACAGCGGGGTACGCAGCGCCTCGTACGCCTACCACCTGGGCGTGATGGAGGCGGCTGTGGGCGACACCGGGGCGGCCCGCCGCTCTCTGGCGGAGGCCCTGCGCACCGATCCGGCGTTCTCGCCGCTGGACGCCCCGGCGGCCCGGACGGCGCTGGCGGAGCTGGGCGAGCCGGCCGGGGGCGGACCGGAGGACCTGCGGCAGGCCCCCGGCCCCGCCGAGGAGGCCTCCGAGCCGCAGCGGGAGGCCACCCTCACCGACCCGTCGGTGATGTCCCTCATCCAGGCCGACTTCCCCAAGGCATCCTCCGAGGACTGAGCACC
>NZ_JBSFVR010000733.1:0-1351 GCF_053592415.1 Streptomyces sp. NPDC002690
AGTCCAGCCACCGGTTGGCGTCGTCGATGTACTTCTGCTTCCCGGTGATCTTGGCAAGCAGCACGGCGACGCGCCGCGCTTCGCGGCGGCCGGTGGTGTCGCGGTCGCCGCCCTGCTGCTCGCACCGGTGGTGCTGCTCGCCCGGAAACTCGGCGCCGAGCGCGCGCACCGCACCGGGATGGCGGCGCTCGCTCTCGCGCGGGACGCCGAAGTGGCGCACCTCGCGCGGGTGCGGGTACCGGCCATCGCCGAACTGCTGCGTACCGGGCAGCGGGTGGACGGGGCGCCGGGCCCGCTGCGCGAACCTCGGGAGACCGGCGAGGAGTTCGCACGGTCGCTGGAAAGCGTCGTGGACGTGCTCGGCTCGGACGAGGCGGTGCACCGTGAACGCGTCCTGCGTGACTCGGTGATGGCCGCCTTCGAGTCGGTCGCGCGCACCATGCACGTGATGGCCACGGTGCAGCAGCAGGTACTGGACCAGGTGGAACGCTCGCTGGACGATCCCCGGCTGATGGCCGAGGTGATGAAGGCCGACCACGCGGCCTCCCAGATGACCCGCAAGGCGCAGACCCTGCTGGTGATGTGCGGCATCTGGCCCGCGCGCCGGGAGACCCGTCCGGTCTCGCTGTACGACTGCGTACGCGGCGCGCAGTCGCGGATCGTGGAGTTCGGGCGGATCGAGGTGCACGGCGGGCAGACCCTGTACGCGGCGCCGCCGGCGGCGGAGGGGCTCATGCACGCCATCGCCGAACTCCTGGAGAACGCCACGGTCTTCTCGCCCTCCCGCTCCCAGGTCATCGTCAACGTCCGGGAGGTGGGGGCCGGGGCGGTGGTCGAGATCGACGACGCCGGGCTCGGCATGCCGCCGGACGTGCTGGAGCAGGCCCGGGGCCAGTTGCACGACGATCTGGACCTGACCCGGCTCGGTGCGGTGCCCCGGCTCGGTCTGGCCTGTGTCGGCCGGTGGAGCCGTGAGCTGGGCTTCAACGTGGAGCTGAGCGGGACCTCCGCGTACGGCGGGACCCGGGCCGTGATGTTCGTACCGTTCCGGCTGCTCACCGAGCCGGCGGCACGGGTCCCGGCGCACCGGCGCCCGGAAGCCCTGCCCGCCGAGGACCGAGCCGCGGACGCCTGGCCCGCAAAGGCCCCGGCGTGGGAGCGGACGGGCCGGCCGGGGCAGGCCACCCGGCCCGAGCAGCCGCAACCGGCCGAGCACGCCGGACTCGCCGAGCACACGCGCCCGGAGGACCGGGTCGGCGACGGCCCCGGCGCGGCGGAACCTTTCCCGGACAGCACCCCGCAGACCGCGGGCCTTCCCCGCCGCCGCAGCCGGCGGAGCCCGGCCCGCCCC
>NZ_JBSFVR010000734.1:0-1342 GCF_053592415.1 Streptomyces sp. NPDC002690
GGCGAAGGCGAGCTCAAGGTGCGGGCCCGAATCAGAGCAGCTATCGCGGCGGGCAGGCCGTTGAGCCTGTGGTGACACCTACTCCGCGACAGCCCACATGGGGTATGTCACCCTTGTCCGTTACCGTCAAGGCATCACGCCGCAGGTCGCAGGCGTGTACGTCTCAGAGGAGTGGCCTCGTGGCCGATGCGCACCCCAGCCACAGCGGTATGCCGTCGTTGTACACCGCCGAGATCACCAGCTATCACGGCCGGTGGACGATGTCGGTCATCGGTCCCGGCCTCGAAGTCGCGGCGGGACCCAATATCGACCTCGGACCAGCAGACGTCGTGACGGTGGCGCACCCCGACGATCCGGGGCGATACCTGATCGCCATCGACGGCGAGGTCCCGGTGCTTCCCCGGGAGCGAGCCGTCCAGAACTTGGAGAACCACGGGTTCGTGGTCGCGACTGCCGCGCGCTCAGATGCGCGTACCGATGACGGCTGGACGCAGGTCGCGGCCACGCTCTGGACGGCGCCCTGCCACCCCATTGCTTGATCACAGGCAACGCCTTCACGATGCCGCACGCTCTGACCTTCGTGTTCCGGCGTGCGGCATCACTGCTGGGCGGGGGCCGGCGCGGCTGAAGCCGTGCCTACGAGCCCGACTCCTGGGACGGTGCGTCGGCCTCAAGGTGCTGCCTGATGGTGATGTACCGCTCCGGTTCCCACTCCGGTGATGCCGTCAGTTGCTCCCGGACCCAAGCGTCGATCTTGCGCTTCAGCTCGTGATCGTACGTGTCCACGCTGGTGCTCCTTGTAAACATCCCAGGTCAGCACTACCTGGTTGTGTTAAGTCACTGGCACCAGTGGCAGCTGGCATACCCGACGCTCAGCAGCACCGGCACGTCACGGCGCTTGGCTTCCTCGAACGCCTCGGGCGACCAGGGCCACCAGTCGACCGGGTTGTCCGCGTGCTGGAGGAGGTACGGGGAGGTGGTGTGCGCGAGTCGGTTGACCATGCCCCAATCCTTGCGTACCGGGGGTGGCGACTGGGGGACGGGCTCACCGGGGGGCCGCGGAAGAGGCCGAGTGCCAAGGCTGCCCCACGACGCCTTGTCGTCTCTGTGTCGACGAGCGAACCACCCCACGGTTCTGAACTTCTCGCCGTCGACGAGCGAACCACCCCACGGTTCTGAACTTCTCGCCGTCGACGAGGAACGGGTCGAGCGCCTTCTCGCTCGACCCGACCCGGGACAAGCCCTCCTACGACATCTCCGGCAGACGGAGGCGTGGGGCCGGGCGCCGCTGTACGGTCAGCAGGCGTCCGGCTCAGGCCGGGGCAGTTCGTCAAGGTCGAGG
>NZ_JBSFVR010000735.1:0-1333 GCF_053592415.1 Streptomyces sp. NPDC002690
CTCGGCGTCCATGTCGATCCGGGCCGTCGCTCGGCGGCCGTCCGGCATGCGGAGCTCGACGCCACCGCTCTGCACCGCCGGCCAGAATGAGGTCTGCAAGCCGTCGGCGCGGATGCTGCCGGACCAGCCTCCCGCACCGCTGCCGCCATCGGTCCGCAGCGCGGCCATCACGGGGGTTTGCTCGGAACCCATCACGAGCATGGCAGGTCCTTGGTAAATGTCGGTCATGGATCCAGCGTGCCCGGTACGACGGGATCGACGCGCCCCGGCGGCAGCCGTCCTACGGACGCAAGTCCGATGACCCGCCGGTACGTGGAGGAGGGCGCGCGAGCCGCTCTCCACGCACCGGCGTCCTCCTCAGCATCCCCCGGCCTCGATCGCTCCATGCACACCGTGCATCACACGGCGAAGCATCCGGGGTCGGAGCGGCGCACTTTTCGGCGGACGGGCGCGCAACGCACCCCCGCTCCCCGTACGCGCTCCCCCGCAGCCTCCGACCGAGGAACCGGCCGACATGCGCCGGTTTCCGGCGGAGCCGAAGCTGGCAAGGACGCGGGCAACACGCCCCACGGTCCGGCCGGGACCGGCGGTAAAGGGAGGTTCGATGACCAGGAAAGGCAAGAACAGCGGCGGCAAGAAGCTTTCCCGGGGCGAAGACGTCACCTGGAAGAGCCACGGGCAGGAGGTCGAGGGTTCCGTCAAGCGACGGATCGACCGCACCACCGAGGCCGCCGGACGCACCGTGAAAGCCTCGAAGGACGACCCCCAGTACGAGGTCGAGAGCGACAGGACGGGCAGGAGTGCGGTGCACAAGCCCGGTGCGCTGCGCAAGAAAGGCGGAAGTTCGTGAGCGGCGGAGAAGACCACGCCCGCAGTACTGCCGCCGACGACTTCGGCACGGCCGTGAACATGACCGCCACCGAGTTGGAGAGGTGGCTCGGGACGGACGCCTCGCGGGAGGTGGGGCAGAAGGACGGCACCGGGGAGTCCACCGGCCACGCCTCCGGCCGCCGCATCGTGGAGTTGCCGCGCACCGGAAAGGGCGACCTCGGCGACTACCAGGATCTGGACGTGACGCCGGACAGCGTGGCGTCGACGACGCGCACGCTCGCGGTGAACACCACGCATCTGGCCCGTCTGCTCGCTGAGCACCCCTACCCCGCCTCGACCTGATCCGGGGTGCTGCGGAGGCCCGGGCGACCGGCGGCACCCGCACCCGTACCCGCGGCACGTTCACCCGTACGGCGGAGGCGGGGCGGGCCCTGACGGAGCGAAGGGCCGCGCCCTCCCGCCCGGCCCGTGCGGAGCACGGCGCGGGCCGTCCGCCTCCGGG
>NZ_JBSFVR010000736.1:0-1328 GCF_053592415.1 Streptomyces sp. NPDC002690
CCGCGGCCGTCCCGGCCGTCCCGGTCCGCCACCCGGGTGGCGGCATCCACCGCGCGGTTGCTTCGCCCGGGACGCGTACGCCGCCACGATGCGTGGTGCCGGGACGGCTTCGTACCCGGCCGGGCACGAACACACGGGTGGCACGGCGGGCTGATTTGCCGGTGGTGGCCGTCCGGGCGAGGGAGCGAACCATGGACGCACGGCGGAGAGCGGTCCTGGCGGCCGGAGCCGGGGGCGCGGCGGCGCTGGTGGCGGGGTGCGGGTCGTCCGGCGGCGGGGGCGGGGACACGGAGAGCTCTCCGGCCGCATCGCCCTCGTCGACGGCCCCGGCGCCCGACGCCGGTACGGAACTGGCCAGGACCTCGGACATCCCGGTGGGCGGCGGGAAGATCTTCAAGGAACAGAAGATCGTGGTGACGCAGCCGAAGGAGGGCGAGTTCAAGGCGTTCTCGGCCGTATGCACCCATGCGAGCTGCCTGGTGTCGTCCGTCAGCGACGGAACGATCAACTGTCCCTGCCACGGCAGCAGGTACAGCATCACCGACGCGGCCGTGGAGGCCGGACCGGCGCCCCGCCCGCTGCCGGCCGAGAAGATCACGGTCAGCGGCGGGGCCGTCCGCACCGCGTGAACGGCGGGGCGAGTCCGGTCGTCCGGACCGGCTTAACGGCGGGACGAGTCCGGCCGTCCGGACCGGCGGGGCGGGCGCGTTCGGCCGGGGACAGCGGGGCGAGTCCGGCCGTCCGCCGTCCGGATCGGCTGGGCGGCGGGGCGAGTCCGACCGTCCGGACCGGCTGGGCGGCGGGGCGAGTCCGGTCGTCCCAGTCACTCCCACTGCCGCAGCCGCGCCACGAGAGCCGCCTCCACGACTTCGGGACGGCCGTGGGCGGTCAGTTCGCGAAGCCGGGCGGCCCAGCGCCCGGAGGGGACGCCACGGCCCGCCGCCTGGGTCACCAACCGGACCGCGGCGAGTCCGCCCGTGGCCGATCCCCCGGCCAGCAGGCCCGCGACCACCGCGTCGACGGCCTCCTCGGGCAGGGGCCCCGGTGCGTGGACCCGGACGGCGTCCAGGCACCCCGGACGGTCCCCGGCCAGCGCGAGCCACCGCTCCCAGCGCCCCATCGAGGCGTCTCCCTCGGCCAGGGCGGTGGTCGCGGCCTCCAGGGCGGTCCGGGAGGCGGTGTGCGGGAAGCCGGCCCGCTCCAACGCGTCGGCCAACTCCTCGTACGCGCCCACGGGCCATCCCGGTACCGGCCCGGACAGGCCGAGCAGCACCGCGAGGGCGGCCCGGCGCTCGGTCGCGCACCCGGCGGCCCCCGAGGCCGACGCG
>NZ_JBSFVR010000737.1:0-1320 GCF_053592415.1 Streptomyces sp. NPDC002690
CGACGATCTCGATCAGCTTGGTGGGGTTGGAGTCCAGGTCCACCATGTTCCCGGCCTCCTTGGCGGCCGAGGTGCCGGTGTTCATCGCCACGCCGACGTCGGCCTGGGCGAGGGCGGGGGCGTCGTTCGTACCGTCACCGGTCATCGCGACGAGCTTGCCGCCCGCCTGCTCCCGCTTGATGAGCGCCATCTTGTCCTCGGGCGTCGCCTCGGCGAGGAAGTCGTCGACCCCCGCCTCCTCGGCGATGGCCTTGGCGGTCAACGGGTTGTCGCCGGTGATCATCACCGTGCGGATGCCCATCCGGCGCAGCTCGTCGAACCGCTCCCGCATGCCCTCCTTGACGACGTCCTTGAGGTGGACGACACCCAGGACCCGGGCGCCGTCGGTGTCGTCGACCGCCACCAGCAGCGGGGTGCCGCCGGCCTCGGAGATCCGGTCGGTCAGCGCCTGGGCGTCGTCCGCGACGGTGCCCCCGCGCTCCTTCACCCAGGCCACGACCGAGCCGGTCGCGCCCTTGCGGACACAGCGGCCGTCCACGTCCACGCCCGACATGCGGGTCTGGGCGGTGAACTCGACCCACACGGCGTGGCTGAGCTCGCCGCGGTGGCGCTCTCGCAGTCCGTACCGGTCCTTGGCGAGGACCACGATGGAGCGGCCCTCGGGGGTCTCGTCGGCGAGCGAGGAGAGCTGGGCGGCGTCCGCGAGCTCCGCCTCGGTCGTGCCGGCGACGGGGAGGAACTCGGCGGCCTGGCGGTTGCCGAGCGTGATGGTGCCGGTCTTGTCGAGCAGCAGCGTGGACACGTCGCCCGCCGCCTCGACGGCCCGGCCGGACATGGCCAGGACGTTGCGCTGCACCAGCCGGTCCATACCGGCGATACCGATCGCCGAGAGCAGCGCCCCGATCGTCGTCGGGATCAGACAGACCAGCAGCGCGGCCAGCACGATCATCGACTGCTTGCTGCCCGCGTAGACCGCGAACGGCTGGAGGGTCACCACGGCGAGCATGAAGACGATCGTCAGCGACGCCAGCAGGATGTTCAGCGCGATCTCGTTCGGCGTCTTCTGCCGGGCCGCGCCCTCGACCAGGCTGATCATCCGGTCGATGAAGGTCTCGCCCGGCTTGGTCGTGATCTTGATGACGATGCGGTCGGAGAGGACCTTCGTACCGCCGGTGACGGCACTGCGGTCACCGCCGGACTCACGGATCACCGGAGCCGACTCGCCCGTGATCGCGGACTCGTCGACCGACGCCACGCCCTCGACGACGTCACCGTCGCCGGGGATGACGTCCCCGGCCTCGCAGACGACCAGGTCGCCGA
>NZ_JBSFVR010000738.1:0-1318 GCF_053592415.1 Streptomyces sp. NPDC002690
GCGCCGTCACCGCGGTGGGTTCCGCGGTGACGGCGCCGGCGTCCGCCCTATGAGGTTGTCCGCGCGACGCCGTCTCCCCGAGTCGGACGGCGCCCCGCAGTTCGTTGCCTGGCTCAGCTTTCGGCCAGGATGTGTGAGAGCTCGGTGTCGAGGTCGAAGTGACGATGCTCGGTGCCCGGCGGAACCGCGGCGTCGGTCCTCTTCAGGAACGACTCCAGGGCCCGCGCCGGGGCTTCGAGCAGGGCCTCTCCCTCCGGAGAGCTCAGTGCGATACAGACGACGCCTTGGCCGTGACTACGAGATGGCCAGACGCGGACGTCTCCGGTGCCGGTGGGCCGGTGCAGCCCCTCGGCAAGGAGGTCACGGGCGAAAACCCACTCGACCGTCTCCTCCGCTCCGGTGTGGAAGGTGGCGTGCACGGCATAGGGATCGGCCGTGTCATACCGCAGGCCCGCGGGTACAGGCAGTGAGGACTCGCTCGACACAACGAGGCGCAGGTGCAGCTCGCAGCTGACCGTGGTGTTCATAAGCGCCAGGGCCTTTCGCTCAGTGTGCGCTCGGGGATTCGCACGTCGGCGAAATCGACATGCCACCTACGGTGGCGTTGTAAACCCCTCTGACCGTTTTGTGCTTCTTTGAGTCCCCCGTACAGCGGTGTGTAACTTTCCGTCATGCACCCATTCCAGTGACGGAGAGCGGTCGGGTAAGTTGAGTCCCATGAATGCGCAGAGTGACGAGCGGGGTGGGATCGCGCCGGTCGCGGAGCCTGATTCCGTGACGGGGGACGGGGCGGGTCCGGAGCGTGAGCTGGGGTCGCGGGCGCCGGCGTTCATCAAGGCGTCCAAGCCGCTCCACGTGAGCTGGCAGGTGGGCGTCTTCGCCGTGGGCCTCGCCGTCGTGGCGGCGGGAGTCGCGATGCTGGTGCTGCCCGGGCCGGGGTGGTTCGTGATCTTCGGGGGCATGGCGATCTGGGCGACCGAGTTCGTCTGGGCGCAGCTCGTGCTCCGCTGGACCCGGCGGAAGGTCACCGAGGCGGCGCAGAGGGCGCTCGACCCCAAGGTGCGCCGCCGCAACATCGCCCTCACCGTGGCCGGCCTGGTGATCGTCGCGGCTCTGGGGGCGGTCTACCTCTGGCGATTCGGCCTCAGCCTGCCGTGGAACGTCAGCGAGTGATGACGGGGTGGTCCAGGGGCACCGCTGACATGCGGTAATGTTTGCGGTGCGCCCGGGCGATTAGCTCAGTGGGAGAGCGCTTCGTTCACACCGAAGAGGTCACTGGTTCGAACCCAGTATCGCCCACCCGGACGGAAGGCCCGAG
>NZ_JBSFVR010000739.1:0-1314 GCF_053592415.1 Streptomyces sp. NPDC002690
AGAGATCCTGCTCCTCGACGAACCCACCGCCCGACTCGGCTCGGCGCTGCGCGACGAGATCGCCGGTCTCCTGCGCGATCTCGCTCATCACGACGGGCTCGCGATCGTGCTCTCCGGCCACGACTCCGACTTCGTCGCCGCGTGTGCGGACGAGTCCGTCGTGCTCGGCCCGCCTGCCGCGCCCGCCCCCGGCAGGACCTCGTACACCGCGCTCCGCCGCCCGGGAGGGGCCCCGGCCTCGCGGCGGGGGGGCGCCGCGTTGGAGGTACGTTCCCTCAGCGCCCGGGTCGGCACAAGAGCAACGCGCACGCAGGTGCTGTCGGGGCTCGGCGTCGGCCCCGGCGGGCTGACCGCGATCGTCGGCCCCTCGGGCTTCGGCAAGACCACGCTGCTGCGTATCCTGGCCGGCCTGCGTCCGGCCGATGCCGGAGCCGTCTCTCTGGTCGGCACGGTACCGCCCCGCGCTCACCGCCGACGAAGCCGTGACCAGCGCCGTCGTATCCAGCTCGTTCCGCAGAACCCGCTCGGTGCGCTCAATCCCTCCCACACCGTCGAGGCCGCCCTCGCCCGCCCCCCTCAAGCTCCACTTCGCGCTGCCCGCCGAGCGGCGGAGGGCCCAGGTCGCAGAACTTCTCGGCGCGGTGGGGCTGTCGGAACGCTTCGCGTCCCGGTTCTCCCACGAGCTGTCCGGAGGCCGGCGTCGACGGGTCTCCATCGCCCGGGTCCTGGCGGCCGAACCCAGCGTTCCACTGTGCGACGAGATCACCTCGGCGCTCGACGAGGACACCGCCGAGCGCCTGATGACTCTCCTGCGCGATCTTCGGGCGGGCGACGGGCAGAGCATCGCCGGAAGAAACTCTTGACAGGTATATAATTGGCATATGCATCAATCGTCGTGCCCGTCGGAACCCACGGACGAGCAGCGCATCGAATGCGCCGCCCGGGGCCTGCTCAGAAGCATCGGGCGGCTCGCGCAGACGCTCTTCCGCAACGGCGACTTCGGGCTCACTCGCAGCCAGGTGGCCGTATTGGACGCCCTGGAGGCCGGCCCCCGGCGGGTGACCTCGCTCGCCGCGTACACCGGCACGGCTCAGCCGCGTGTGACGGTGGTCCTGCAGGGCCTGGAGGAGCGCGGGCTGGTGGCGCGTGACCGGTGCGCCTTCGACCGGCGTGCCGTGGAGGCATCGCTGACGCCGGCCGGGCGCCAGGTGCTCGACGAAGGGTCCTCGGCGTCGGGGCGTCTGCCGTAGCCGTCCTCGAAGTCCACCCGCAGGTCCTCCACGGGCTCGCGCTCCAGCTTGGCGCGTACGCGGT
>NZ_JBSFVR010000740.1:0-1306 GCF_053592415.1 Streptomyces sp. NPDC002690
GCGGTGACGGCGGCCCGGACCTCGGCCGCGTGCGTCAGCAGGGGCGCCTCGCCGCGCAGCGCCGTGCCGTGGCCGTACTCCGTACCGCGCGCCGCCACCTCGCGCACGAGGGCGACGCGGGCGGCTCCGTCGGCAAAGGCGTCGAGCGTGAGGTTGAGGAAGCCGGGTCCGGTGATCTCGACCCGGCCGATCCCGGGCTCGGCCGCGATGCGGTCCTTGAGGATGCGGGCGACCTCGTACGCGGGCAGCGCGGCCGGACGGGCCAGTTGGAGCGCGACGGCGCAGGCGTAGTCCCCGCTGCCGCCGGGGCGTGTCCGCTCCACCCGGACGCGGGCGGGCACCGCCACACGCAGGGCGTCCTCGTCGACCGCACGGCGCACGGCGTGCAGCACGGTCCTGGAGAGGTCGGCGGGGGTCACGGGACCAGCCTAGGGGAGGAAGGGGGGCCCTTTGCGACCGCGTTTCGCCATGCGGGCATCCCGCCGTCGCCCGCCGGGGCGCGGTCCGCTCAGCGGGCGGCGCCGGCGGCCCGTCCGGCGCCGCAGCCGCCCTCCACCCGGGAGGGCTCCGGGGGCAGCGCGAGGCGGCGCACCAGCCGCACCAGTTCGCTGGGCTCGAACGGTTTCGCCAGGAACGCCTCCACCCCGGCGGCGACGCCCCGGTCCGCCTCGTACGGGGTGCAGGCGCTGATGATCGCGACCGGAATGGTGCGGGTACGGGGGTCCTCGCGCAGGCGTGCGGCGGTCCGGGGTCCGTCGAGCCGGGGCATCACGACGTCGAGGGTGATCACGTCGGGCCGCACCCGGTGCACGACGTCCAGGCACTCGACGCCGTCGGCCGCGGTCACGACCTCGAAGCCCTCAAGCTCCAGGTTGACCCTGATCAGATGCCGGATGACCTTGTTGTCGTCCACAACAAGCACGCGGCCGTACGCCCCTGACACCATTCGAGAGTAGGTGCGCCCCCGGGGCCGCGTCCGGCTTTTGCCCACTTCCGCCACGGGGGCCGGCCCGGCCCCTCTCCCCCGCGTGCGCGAATCACCCGGCGCCGCGGAAATACCCGTTCACGGACACCCCCGGGGAGCTGGTAGTGTTTCACCCGTCGCAGAGCAACACCGCGATACGCCCCCGTAGCTCAGGGGATAGAGCATCGGCCTCCGGAGCCGGGTGCGCAGGTTCGAATCCTGCCGGGGGCACTTCCGGACAGAGGGTCTGACCAGCAGAAATGCTGGTCGGGCCCTTTCTCGTGCGCCCTGGGGCTGGTGAACGCCCGGGCACGGATCACCAAGGCGGGGCAGGCGGCGACG
>NZ_JBSFVR010000741.1:0-1301 GCF_053592415.1 Streptomyces sp. NPDC002690
GGGCTGTCGCGGAGTAGGTGTCACCACAGGCTCAACGGCCTGCCCGCCGCGATAGCTGCTCTGATTCGGGCCCGCACCTTGAGCTCGCCTTCGCCGCGCTCCTGGCCGGCCCGGATGGCAGCGCCGATGGCCCGCGAGCGTCCGGCTGGGCCGCGAAGGTCCGCGAGCGGGCTACCCGGATCTCTGCGGCGGGCTATCCATTCGGCCCGGTTCTCCGCCGCTGTCCCCAGCCGCAGGTGCGTCGGCTGCTGGCAGGAATGATGGTCGCAGGTGTGGCAGACGGTCGGGCTGTCCGTTTCCCAGCCGAGTCGGGGGATGACGCCGTGCGCGAGCTGGTATCCGTACAGGTGGCCCGGCACCGTGCCCGTGCGCGTCCTGCCCGGCCGCGACGCGGCCCTGAAGCTGGCGTGGCCGGTGCTGGAGATCCCGCCGAGGAAGAACCAGCAGTCCTCGGTTGACGGGGTTCGGTAGACCTTCGCCCAGTACCGGGCCTGTACGGACTCGTCGGTCAGCCAGCGCATCCACTCAACGGCCGGTATGCGAACGGGTGTTGGTTCACCGATGAGCGGTAGTTGCTCGTCAACGCGAATGGGCCCGGCCCCGTTCACCGCCGAGAGCGGGAAGAGGCCGGGCCCGGAGCCGTTCTCAGGCGGCATCAGCCCGGCCGTCATCCGTCGTGACGACCGGCGCCGGGGCGGCCGGGGTCGAGGAAGCCGCGCCGGCCGCGTCCGGTCGCTGCTTAAGGGTCCGGGGGGAGCGGGGCCGCTCGGCGCGGATCTGTAGCTCTTCGATGATTTCCTTCGCCCGAGCGGCGGTAACGGGCTTGGCTTCGCGTTCCAGCTCCTCCGCCGGGACGCCCAGGAGTTCCGAGACCAACTCGGCGTCGTTGCCGAACAGCCGCAGGACGACGGCGGCAGCTTCCCGTGCCGCGACGTCGGCCTTCTCTTTCGTCTTGGCCGCCTTGACTGCGCCCTCGCGTGCGGTCAGCGCGTTCGCGGCAGCTATCTCCCGTGTCTTCGCCTTCAGCGCCTCAGCAGCGCGGACCCGCCTCCGCAGCTCCGACGCGCTTACCGGTCCTGCCGAATTGGTGCTCACCCCGGGCCCTCCGTTCTGTTCGAAATCAGTGGTCGTCGCGCGCACCGTAAGCACAGGTCCGCGGACATCTCGAACTACGGGTTCGTTGGGCGCCGGCCAGGGCGAACAGGCTGCCTCCGGCGGGTCCTCCTCGGAGGGGGTGGGGGCTGGTTGGTCGGGTGCGGGAGCGTCGTGGTGCGGGTGGTGGAGGCGGGGTTCCCTCCTCG
>NZ_JBSFVR010000742.1:0-1278 GCF_053592415.1 Streptomyces sp. NPDC002690
GGCGTCCGCCCACCCCGATCTCGACGCCCTGCTGGCGGCGCTGCCCGTCGGCGCCCCGGGGCCGGACGCCGTCATCGTGCCCTGCCTCACCGATGCCGGTGCGGACGTGCCCGCGGCGCTCCGGGCGGCCGCGCACACGCTGCTCGCCGTGCTGCGGGCCAAGGCCGAGGACGACCGGCTGAGCGCGACCCGCGTCGTCGCGGTGACCCGGTCCGCGGTGTCCGCCGACGCGGACGAAACCGTGACCGACCCGGTCGGCGCCGCACTGTGGGGTCTGCTGCGCTCCGCGGAACTGGAGGGCCCCGGCTGCTCGCTGCTCCTGGACGTCGACGTCCCGTCCGGCCGGACCGACGGCGGCCCGGCCGCGGTACTCGCCGAGGCGCTGGCCACCGGCGAACCCGAGCTCGCGGTGCGGGCAGGCCGCTTCCTGCGTCCCCGCCTGGTCCGCGCCACCGCCGTCGTCCCCGCCGTCGACCGAGCGCGGCCCGCGCCTTTCGGACCCGAGGACACCGTCCTGATCACCGGCGGAACCGGTGCCCTGGGCAGCCTGTTCGCCCGGCACCTGATCACCGGGTACGGCGCACGGCACCTGATCCTGGCCGGCCGCCGCGGTGCCGACGCCGAAGGCGCCACCGACCTCGCCGAGGAGCTGACCGCGCTCGGCTCCGACGTGCGCCTCGCCGCCTGCGACGTCGCCTCCGCCGAGGACCTCGCCACGCTGCTGGCCTCGATCCCCGCCGGGCAGCGGCTCGCCGGGGTCGTGCACTGCGCGGGCGTCACCGACGACGGGGTGCTGGGGTCGCTGACCCCCGAGCGGTTCGACGCGGTGCTGCGGCCCAAGGCCGACGCGGCGTGGAACCTGCACCGGCAGACCCGTGACCTCGACCTCGCCATGTTCGTACTGTTCTCCTCCGTCGCCGGCACCCTCGGCTCGGCCGGCCAGGCCAACTACGCCACCGCGAACGCCCTGCTCGACGGCCTCGCCGCCTACCGCCAGGGCCTCGGGCTGCCGGCCCAGTCGCTGGCCTGGGGCATGTGGCTCGGACGCGGTATGGCCGGCCACCTGACGGACACCGACGTCACCCGAATGGCCAATTCCGGCGTGCTCGGCCTGTCCGAGGCGCAGGGGCTGGCCCTGTTCGACGCGGCGCGCGCCGCCGGCGGCCCGGTGCTGGTCCCGGTGAAGTACGACGCGGCGACGCTGCGCCGCCAGGGCACGGCCATGCCACCGCTGTTCGCCACGCTGGTCGGCGCGCGCCGGCCCGGCGCCGCCGACGG
>NZ_JBSFVR010000743.1:0-1261 GCF_053592415.1 Streptomyces sp. NPDC002690
GCTCTGGGACGGTTCGAACCGTCCCACCCCGCCCCTTCATCGCCCGCTCGTCGCGGCGTCGGGCGGAGGCCCTCCGGCGAGGAACCCCCTGGTCAGGAGGGGGACTTCAGTGCGGCGAGGCGTGCCTCGACCTCGGCGCTGTCGCCCATGCCGTCCAACTGCTCGAACTGCGCGTCGAGCGAGGACGCGGCCAGCTCCTGCTTGCCCACGGCCTTCGCCTCCTCGCGCCGCACCTTGTCCTCGAAGCGGTTCAGCTCACTGGTCGGGTCCAGCACGTCGATGGACTTCACCGCGTCCATCATCGTGTTCTGGGCCTGCGCGGACTTGGCGCGGGCCACCAGCTCGTCCCGCTTCGCCTTCAACTCGCCGAGTTTCGCCTTCATCTGGTCCAGCCCGGACTTGAGCTTGTCCACCACCTCGGTCTGCGAGGCGATCGTCGGCTCGGCCGTCCGCGCCTCCTTCTCCGACTGGAGCTGTCGGCCCAGGGCGACCTTCGCGAGGTTGTCGAACTTGTCCGCCTCCGCCACCGATCCCGCGGCCCGCAGCTCGTCCGCCTTCCGGCTGGCCGCGAGCGCCTTGCCGCCCCACTCCGTCGCCGCCGCCACGTCCTCCGCGTGGTCCTGCTCCATCAGCCGCAGGTTGCCGATGGTGGCGGCGACCGCTTGCTCGGCCTCCGCGATGTTGTTGGTGTAGTCCCGGATCAGCTGGTCCAGCATCTTCTGCGGGTCCTCGGCCTGATCGATGAGCGCGTTGATGTTGGCCTTCGCGAGCTGGGTGACTCGGCCGAGAATCGTCTGCTTCGACATGGGAGCTCCTCTCCTGGAACGGGACGGTCGTGGGTACGCGGGACGGGGTCGAGGTCGGACGGGCGGTACGTGTACGGGCCGGGGCCCGGGTAGCCGGTGCCGGGCCGCCGGTCAGAAGCGGCCACCGCCGCCCCTGCGGCCCCGCGTCCCCCCGCCGCCGAAGCTGCCGGGCCCGGCGCCGCCGAAGCCGCCCCCGCCGAACCCACCGCCGCCACCGAATCCGCCGCCGCCACCGAAGCCGCCACCGCGCCGCCCGCCGCCGAGGATTCCGCCGAGGAGGATGCCCCCCAGCACGGCTCCGCCCATGCCGCCGCCCCCGCCGCCGCCCCGCATCCCACCGGGACCGGAGCGGCTGTCGAAGGCGCGTACGTCCTGCTCGGCCAGGGCCTGGGCCTGTCCGGCGAGCGCGTCGGCGCGCTGCGCCTCGGCGAGCGCGCGCTGCGGATCGCCGCCTG
>NZ_JBSFVR010000744.1:0-1250 GCF_053592415.1 Streptomyces sp. NPDC002690
CGGTGGCCCGCCCGGCACGGGCCGGGCGTCGTACGCTCCCGACCCGGGTGGCGGCTGCCGCCGACTCGTCGGCCCAGCGCTCCAGATGGAAGTCGAGCGCCGGGCCCAGCGAGCGGAGGGCGGGATGCACGGCTGCGGCAAGGTGGGCGGCGAAGGACAGCAGATGATGGCGGCCGGCCAGATGGGCCCGCTCGTGGCCGAGCAGCACCTCGCGCTCCTCCGGGCCCAACGCCCGGAGCATTCCTCTCGACACGACGATCCGCCCCGCCCGGCCCCGCCGGCCCGGGAGCGCGAACGCCTGAGGGTCGGCGCCTGGTACCACCAGCAGGTCACCGTCCGACACCCCGTCACCGGTCGACGCCCAGGCGCGGGTCAGGATCGAGCGGCGCTCGTGCCAGCGGCGCAGCATCCGCACCGTCTGGACGGCCAGTGCCGCTCCGGCCGCGGCGGCGAAGGGGACGACGGCGGGCCATTCGGCGGCCGACCGTGCGAGGGGAACCTGTTCGAGGGAGGCGAGGAACGGCACGTGGAACAGGCCGATCAGCGCCGCCACGGTGCCGCCCGCGAGGAGTACCGCCGCCCCGGTGAGCGCGAGGCACGCCTCCTTGGGCGGCAGCAGCGCGGCCAGTCGGCGAGTGGCGGGGACCGCGGCCCAGGGAAGCGCGAGGGTCAGCAGGACCACGGTCAGGACGAGGGTCACGCGCCGTCCTCGGACTCCAGGAGCATGCGCCGCAGAGCTTCCTCGTCGTCGTCGGACAGGGAGGAGACGAACCGTCTCAGCACCAGGTGGCGTTCGGGCTCACGCTCCAGCTCCCGGCGCATGCGGCCCGCCGCCATGCCCGCCGGGTCGTCCGCCGCGGCGTATGCGTATCCCCGGACCGCGCGGGTCCTTACGACCGTCCCCTTCTCGTACAGGCGGGTCAGGATCGTCGTCACCGTCGTCCTCGCCAGATCGCGGTCGAGCGCGGCGTTGACCGCTTGCGGAGTCATCGGTTTCCCGGCGCTCCACAGGATCGCGAGGACGTCCGCCACGAGCTCGCCGTGCGGACGCCTCGCGTCCTGGCCGTCCTCCACCATCCCGCCACCGCCTTGCCGCCGTCCCGGACGGATGCGCCCGGGGATCGAATGAGGTTTGCCTCATCTCACTCTACGGGGTGACGTTCCAGGGGCCACCCCGAGCGGGCGAGGGGGTGGCGAGAGCTTGCCCGGTGCGCCCGAAAGGGTCGGTGTGGGAGGGTATGTCACCCTGG
>NZ_JBSFVR010000745.1:0-1239 GCF_053592415.1 Streptomyces sp. NPDC002690
GAACTCGCTGGGCAGTCCGAGCAGGTGGTCACGGATCGCGGTGCTCCACCGGCTCCCTCGCGGACACCTCAGCCCCCCGGGGGGGGCCTCGGTTCTGCGGGAAACCTCAGCCCTTCAGGAGACTTGCCCCGAGCTTGTCGCTCGCGTCCTTCACGCCGGGCAGCACCAGGAAGTAGCCGCCGCCCCGGGTGACGGTGAAGTCCGCCAGGCGCTCGCCGTCCAAGCGTCGCTGGACCGCCTCGAACTGCCGCGCGATGTCCTGCTGGTAGCAGCAGAAGTTGAGCCCCACGTCGAGCCCGCCGTCGGGCGCCAGGCCGCGGTCGAAGTTGTAACTCCGGCGCAGCGGGAGCGAGTCGGCCGTCTCCGGGGTCCGCGGGTTCGCCCGGCGGATGTGCGAGTCGAAGGAGATCTTCCGGCCGTCCGGGTCCGACCGGTAGTCGGGCACGTCCGTCTCCTTGGTGCCGGTCAGCGGCGCGCCGGTCGCCTTGTTCCGGCCGAAGGCGCGTTCCTGCTCGGCCACCGGCAGCCGGTCCCAGGCCTCGACCCGCAACCGGGTGATCCGCAGTACCTGGTAGCAGCCGCCCCGGGCCCATGCGGGCGTTCCGCCGCGCGAACCGAGCCACAGCACCCGGTCCATCTCCCGCTCGGACTTCGTGTCCGGGTGGGAGATGCCGTCCTTGAAGCCGACGATGCTGCGCGGCGCGCCGTTCGGCCGGGGCGGGTTGAGGAACCCGTCGCTCCGCCACCTCGGGGCCGCCAGCCCCCGCAGCGCCAGTTGCAGATCGCGCATCACCTCCAGGACGGCATCGGGGTGTTCCGCGCAGACCTGGACCGACAGGTCGCCGTGGCAGGCCGCGGGGTCGAGATCGTCGCCGGGGAACGCGGGCATGGTCCGCAGTCCCGCGGGACGGCGCCCCTGGAGGCCGAAACGCTCGTCGAAGAGGGACGCCCCGACGCCGACCGTGACGGTCAGGCGGTCGTCGGGACCACCCTGCCCCGCTCCGGCGGTGAGAACTCTCGCCCGCTGCGTCAACACGTCGAAGACGCGGACCAGTCCGCTCCGATCCGTGCCGACCACGTCGAAGGTGACGAACGCGACGAACGCCTGCTGTGGTGTCACGACGCCCGCCTGGTGCGGTCCGTGGAACGGCACCGCGGCCTTCCGGCCGAGAGGTGGAAGTGCGCGGCGAAGACCGGTCCGGGAAGGGTGGGTTCGTACTGCTGGGGCTCGGGGAGACC
>NZ_JBSFVR010000746.1:0-1233 GCF_053592415.1 Streptomyces sp. NPDC002690
TGATCGTCTGGGGTGCCTTCCGCGGGCTGATCCTCGGTGACGACATGCACGCGCCGACCGCGGACTTCACGATCAAGCCGGAGCATGGGGGGCTGACGAAGTGCGCGAGGGTGCGGGCGATCCCCGGCGCGGCGGCTGCAGGGGGGCTGCCCCAAGGGTTGGCCGCTGGTTCAGCGGAGCCGGCTGCTTCGGCTCGGCGTGCTCAGAGGTTGGGAGCGAGCAGGGTGAGGCGCAGGGCGGCGGCGATGGCGCATGCGGCGGGGAGTGCGTACCACCATGTGCGGAGCCAGCCGGTTTTGATGGTGGCCCATGTCAGTAGGACCAGCACGGCGGAGGAGAGCAG
Source organism: Streptomyces sp. NPDC002690 (assembly GCF_053592415.1). Classification (NCBI taxonomy): domain Bacteria; kingdom Bacillati; phylum Actinomycetota; class Actinomycetes; order Kitasatosporales; family Streptomycetaceae; genus Streptomyces; species Streptomyces sp. NPDC002690. Next base: position 344 of record NZ_JBSFVR010000746.1, read on the forward strand.
TGCGAGACCGGCGGCGACCTTGGAGTTGGTGACGGCCTGGTGGTCCCAGGAGCCGTCGGGTTCGACTGCGTAGGCGAGAAGCACGAGGTACCCGGTGACCAGGGCGCCCAGTGTGAGTACGAGCGCGCATGTCCCCGCGAACCGGTCCAATACATACTGTCCGGCCCTTGACCAGGACACTGTCTATGGTTCCGCGCCAACAGCTGATCGGTTTTCGGGCAACCTCCGGGTCCAATCTGACCCCCAATTTCCTACTGTGAGGTGACGGCTTGCACCCGGTGAGGCGCCTGGCGAGTTCGGAGGATGATCGTCTGCTCTGGTGTTGAAGGGGGCCTTGTTTCGTGAGGGGGGGGTGAGGCGGAATGTCACTCCAGGTCTGTGCGGACTCTCGGAGGAAAGGTTCTGCGTTCGCAGATACGTGTTCGCGCATCCGTGAGGCGAGATGCTCACCGACAAGCGGAAGGGCGGGAGGGGGGGCAGACGTCCGGCCCGTCGTTCAGGAACGTGTTTGCATTCACTCCGGATTCCATCACGGAACATGTGTCCGCCAACCGTCATGGGGTCGAACAAATACCCGTGGGGGAGTGCTGGGGTGTCCTACGGTCACGGTGCGAATTCACGAACGCTTCGATACGCCCCTGGCTGACGGCCCGGGTGCGATGAGGGGGATGGATCTATGCGTACGTCTCGGATAGCCGCTGTCGCGACGAGCGCCGTGGCCATTGGGGTACTGGGAGCCGCGCCGGCGTTCGCGCAGGGCAGCATCACCACGTACATATCCAATTGGCTGCCGGGGACCTGGACGGTTGCTCCCTTGAGGGGAGCCGTGACGCCGGTGGACGACTTGCCGAGCACCGTTCCGGTGATCTTGCCCCAGGTGTTGGGCGGCG
>NZ_JBSFVR010000747.1:0-1233 GCF_053592415.1 Streptomyces sp. NPDC002690
CTCCTGGTTGCGCCGGAGGTAGGCGGGCGCGACGGCGCGGCGGAAGGCGAGCGAACCGGCGGCGCCGTGCGTGGTGTCGACCGAGGATCTCCATCTGGCGCTGTACGCCTGCTACGAGCTGCACTACCGGGGGTTCGCCGGGGTGGACCCGGCGCTGGAGTGGGACCCGGAGCTGCTGGCCGTACGCCGGGGTGCCGAGGAGTCCTTCCTGACCGCGCTGCGCCGCGACGCCACGCGCACCGACCCGCTGGAAGAGGTTCTGGCCGGGCTCCTGGTGGAGCCGGTGCACGGCCAGGGGGTGTCGGACTTCCTCAAGGACCACGGGGAGCTGCGGCACGTGCGCGAGTACGCCGTCCAACGGTCGCTGTACCACCTGAAGGAGGCCGATCCGCACGCCTGGGTGCTGCCGAGGCTCCGCGGGCGGGCCAAGGCGGGGATGGCCGCGATCGAGTACGACGAGTTCGGTGCCGGGCGCGCCGAGCGCGTCCACGCGCGCCTCTTCGCCGGCCTGATGGCCGACATGGGGCTGGAGACCGCCTACGGCCACTATCTGGACGAGGGCCACGCCGAGATGCTGGCCCTGGTCAACCTGATGTCGCTGTTCGGGCTGCACCGGCGTCTGCGGGGCTCCCTGGTGGGGCATTTCGCCGCGGTGGAGATCACCTCGTCGCCCGCCTCGCGCCGCCTCGCGCAGGCGATGCGGCGCGCCGGGGCGGGGCCCTCGGCCGAGTTCTTCTACACCGAGCACGTCGAGGCGGACGCCGTGCACGAGCAGGTGGTCCGACGCGAGGTCGTCGCGGGTCTGCTGGCGGACGAGCCGCAGCTGGAGGCCGACGTCGCGTTCGGCATCACCGCCACCGGTTTCCTGGAAGAACGGCTCGGAGAGAGGCTGCTGGCCGGCTGGCGCGCCCGGCCGGCCCGCTGAGGGGGCAGGCCCGCCGGGAACGCGCCACGCGGGGCGTCGAGTGGTGACCGAAGTGATTCCGCCCCAGTCTGGGACAGACCGCCCGTCTCTCCGCCCGAGGGAGCCCCGATGGCCACCGATGTGGCGTCAGCCGCGCCGTTCGTCCTCACTCTGCCCGGTGTCTACGCACCGCAGCACGACACCCGTTTGCTGATGCGGGCGCTCGAACGCGAGGCCCTCGCGCCGGGTGCGAAGGTGCTGGACCTCGGTACCGGCAGTGGTGCGCTGGCGATCCGTGCCGCCCAGCTCGGCGGGATGGTCACGGCGGT
>NZ_JBSFVR010000748.1:0-1225 GCF_053592415.1 Streptomyces sp. NPDC002690
CCCTGCTCGGCCCGCGCTACGGCGCCGAGGAGTGCGAGCGGGAAGCCCGCACCACGGCCGGGGTCCGGGTGACCGAGGCGGCCGACGAGGCCGAGCTGACCTCGACCGTGGCCGGGCTGCTGGACGAAGGGCTGGTCGTCGGCTGGTTCCAGGGCCGGATGGAGTTCGGGCCGCGCGCCCTGGGCAACCGCAGCATCCTCGCCGACCCGCGCCGCGCCGGCATGCGCGACCGCATCAACGCCCTGGTCAAGAAGCGCGAGTCGTTCCGCCCGTTCGCGCCCGCCGTGACCGCCGAGGCCGCCGCCGGGCTGTTCGAACTGGACCCCGAGGACGTGCACTTGTTCGCCGCGATGCTCTTCGTCGCCCATGTGCGCGACGAGCACGCCCTCCGGATGCCGGCCACCACCCACGTGGACGGCTCGGCGCGTGTGCAGACCGTCTCCCGGGCCGACAACCCGCGCTTCTGGGACCTGCTGCGCGCCTTCGAGGCCAGGACCGGGCTGCCGGTGCTGCTCAACACCTCGTTCAACGTGGCGGGACAACCGATCGTCCGCACCCCCCGGGAAGCGGTGGACACCTTCCTGGACGCATGCCTGGACGCGCTGGTGATGGACCGTCTGATCATCCGCCGGACCAGCGCCGCCGACCCGTCGCACGCCGAGGAGACACGTGCAGCACGCTGAGGACGGAGCCCCCGAAGAGGGCGCTTCGTCGTTCCCGCTCGCCGCTCCACGACCGCTCGCGCCCTCGTACCGCAGGGCACGGGTACGGGTGGACGGCGTGCCGCCGGACACCGACCTGGCCGCCGCCGTCGCGGTGCTGCTCACCCGCCATCAGGAGGCCCCGCGCGCGGTCCTCGGCAGCGTCGAGGTCGACGGCGGCGCCGCGCGGGTGCACGTCATCGGCGTGGACGTGGACCCGTCCGCCGGATTCGGCGACGTCCGCGCCTCCGTCGGGAGCGCTCTGGCCACGAGCGTGGACGAGGCCGGCGACGGGCCCCGGGTGCTGGTCGGCCCCGTGGACGCGCGGGGCACGCGGTCCCTGCGCCGCCGGCTGTCCGGCTGCGACCTCGCCTTCCTCGCCGACCGTGAGGACAAGGCGCTGGTCTGCGACTACGACACCGATCTGTTCGCAGAGGCGACCGTCCGCCGGCTGGCGGAGCAGGTGCTGCGGGTGGCGGAGCAGGGCGCCGCGGCGGCAGACCGTCCCGTCGTCGAACTGGACC
>NZ_JBSFVR010000749.1:0-1204 GCF_053592415.1 Streptomyces sp. NPDC002690
GGAAGCCGGTCCTGAGCGGGACACACTCGTCCAGTCGCTCAAGGCGGCGGCCGCCGCCATCGTCGCGTGGGCGCTGACAGGATGGTGGCTCCACGCGCCGATGGCCCTGCTGGCCCCCTGGACGGCCGTCGCCCTGGTCGCGGGCACGGTGTACCAGTCCCTGCGCATGGGTCTCCAGCAGTGCGCGGTCATCGCCGTCGGCACGGTGTGGGCCTCGGCGGCCATGGTGATCACCCGGGACCAGACCATGGCCGCGATGCTGCTCACCGTGCCGTTCATGACCCTGCTCGGGAACTACCGCAGGTTCGGGAGTCAGGGACTCGTCGGGGCCACCACGGCGCTGTTCGTGATCACCGCCGGCTCGTCCAGCGCCTTCACGGTGGGGCACCGGCTGCTGGAGACGCTGATCGGGGCGGCGGTGGGCATCACGGTCAACGCGCTGGTTCTCCCCCCGGTCCACCTGCACAACGTCCGCGACCGGCTCGGCCGTTTCGCCCGGGGCACCTCGGACCTGCTCGGCACCATGGCGCGTGGTCTGAGGGAGGAGGGCGGACTCGACGACGCGGGCAGGTGGGACGCGGAGGCGACGCGTCTCGCCCTGTCGCTCCGGGGGGTGGCCGACGCCCGCGCCCGGGCGACGGAAGGGGCCCGGCTGAATCCCGGCAGCCGCCTGCGGCGGGCGGGGCCACCGCCTCCGCCCGTCTCGGAGGACATGCGGTGGGGGCAGGTCTCCTCGCGTGTCCTTGCCGTCACACGGACGTTGAGCGGGATCGGCAGCGGTGACGCGGAGCTCCCCGGCCCGTCCCCGCGGTTTCTCACCGACCTGGCGGACGTGTTGGATCAGGCGGCGCGTGTCTGCGCGCGGGAAGGCGCGCCGCTGTCCTGCGAAGGTGCGGCCCCGGGGCGTGACGAGCCGGCGGCGGACCAGGCATGGGTCGCCCTGCGGGCGCTGTCCGACACGTTCCGCCTCCAGGAGGGCGCGGCAGCAGCCGTGGGCGGAGAACTTCTTTTGGAGGCGCGGCAGTTGATGCGCGAACTGACCCGTTCCGCTTGAGGGACGACTGCACGCGTCCATGCCGCAAGGGGTCGGAGTCCGGGCGGGCGCGAGGCCGGGGGACCGCGCGGTACGGTGAGCAGTGGGCCGATGGTGCCGGAGACGAAGTCGGCGGAGAAGTCCTTGAGGTCGGCGTCCACGAAACAGACG
>NZ_JBSFVR010000750.1:0-1201 GCF_053592415.1 Streptomyces sp. NPDC002690
CCTTCACGGGGTGCGTGGTCGTCGCGTCGTTCTCGGTGGCCTTGGAGGGCGGGCCGCCCCGGTCCGTGGTCGTTACGGCCGACTTGCTCGGGGGCCGGACGGGCCGAGTCCCGTACCGCAGGGCCCCTCGGGTCCCACCACCCCGCGTCCCGCCGTACAGGCCGCCGCACCCGCCCGCAAGGGCCGTTCGAAGACGGTCCTGCTGGGCGTCGCGGTGGTCGTGCTGGCGGGCGTCGCCTACGGCGCGGGGCTGCTGATGAACCACTCCGAGGTCCCCAAGGGCACCACGGTCCTCGGCCTGGACATCGGCGGCGGTACGAAGACCGAGGCGGTGAGCAAGCTCGACGCCGAGTTCGGCAAGCGCGCCCAGGCGCCGCTGAAGCTGTCGGTCGACGGCAAGCAGACCGAACTCTCCCCGGAGAAGGCCGGCCTGGCGCTGGACAGCGAGGAGACCGTCCGCGGCGCGGCGGGCAGCGACTACAACCCCGTCTCCGTGATCGGTTCCCTCTTCGGCGGGGCGCGCCCCGCCGACCCGGTGATCCCGGTCGACGAGGAGAAGCTCGCCGCGGCACTCAACGCCCTGGCCGGCACCTCCGGGTCCGCGACCGACGGCACCATCAAGTTCGAGCCGAACAAGGCCGAGCCGGTGCCGGGCAAGGCGGGCAAGGGGATCGACGTCAACCAGTCGATCGTCGCCGTTCGGGACGCCTACCGCGCCCAGGTCCAGACGGGCTCCTCCGCCGTCGTGGAGCTGCCGGTCGTCACCCGGCAGCCCACCGTCACCCAGGCCGAACTCGACCGGGCGATGAAGGAGTTCGCGGAGCCCGCGATGTCCGACCTGATCACCATCAAGGCCGGCAACGCGTCGATCGACTTCGGCCCGGCGCGTTCCCTGCCGCAGATCCTGTCGATGAAGGCGGTCGACGGGAAGCTCGTGCCGTACTACGACAAGCAGGCCATCGAGACCCTCTGCGACGGCGTCTTCGACGGCGTCATGGCGACGAAGGCGGACGGCAAGCAGCACCAGGTCGGACCCGACGACGTGGCCAAGGCCATGCAGCAGGCGCTGCTCGGCAAGACCACCGCCGAACGCACGGTCACGATCGACCTCACCGGCCAGGGCTGACCGGCCCCCGCCGGAACGCACCGCACACCGCCCCCGCCCGGGTCTCCCGGGCGGGGGCGGTGTCGTATCCGTGGG
>NZ_JBSFVR010000751.1:0-1193 GCF_053592415.1 Streptomyces sp. NPDC002690
GCCGATGCCTGGGCCCTGGCGGGCGGCCCCGTCCTCACACGGATGCGCGCCGTCGAGGCCGCCGCGTCGGACCGGTCGGCGGGCCGTTCGGATCCGCTGACGAGCGGGCTTACGAGCCCCGACGGGGCCGCGGTGCTGTTCGGATTCGTCGCCGTGGTCGCCGCGCTCGTCATTTCCGTACGCATCGGGAGTGGCCTCGTCACGGAGCTGGTGAGCCTGCGTGACAGCGCCCTCGCCATCGCCCGCCGCGAACTGCCGCGAGCGATGGAACGCCTGCGGGCGGGCGAGAAGATCGACGTGAAGGCCGAATCGCTGCCGCGCAGACCCTCGCAGGACGAGATCGGCCAGGTCGGCGAGGCACTCGACATCGTGCACCGCGCGGCGCTCAGCGCGGCGGTGGAGCGTGCCGAACTCGCCAGCGGCATCGCCGGGGTCTTCGTCAACCTCGCCCGCCGCAGCCAGGTCCTGGTCCACCGCCAGTTGAACCTCCTGGACGGCATGGAAAGGCGGGCCGACGACCCCGGCGAACTGGCCGACCTCTTCCGCCTCGACCACCTGACCACCCGCATGCGCCGGCACGCCGAAAGCCTGATCATCCTCTCCGGCGCCGCCCCCGGACGGGCCTGGCGCAGACCCGTACCGCTCACCCAGGTGGTCCGGGCGGCGGTCTCGGAGATCGAGGACTACGCCCGGGTGGAGGTGCGCCGCCTCGACGACGTCTCCGTGACGGGCGCCGCGGTCGCCGACCTCACCCACCTGCTCGCCGAACTCGTGGAGAACGCGGCCCAGTTCTCGCCGCCGCACACCAAGGTGCGGATCACCGGCGAACCCGTGGGCAACGGCTACGCGATCGAGATCGAGGACCGGGGCCTAGGCATGGGCGGGGAACTCCTCGCGCAGGCCAACAAACGCATCGAGCAGTCCGAGGCGCTCGACCTCTTCGACAGCGACCGGCTCGGGCTCTTCGTGGTGAGCCGGCTCTCCTCCCGCCACCGGATCAAGGTCGGGCTCCGCACCTCCCCGTACGGCGGCACCACCGCGGTGGTCCTGCTGCCGACCACGCTGCTCCAAGGCGAGCCGCCGCAGAGCGCGGAGCCGGGTGGCCCGCCTCCGCTCCTGAAGACGGAGACGATCGACGTGTGGGTCGACAAGGACGACCTGCTCGTCAAGAAGACCGAGCGGGGAGACAGCGC
>NZ_JBSFVR010000752.1:0-1191 GCF_053592415.1 Streptomyces sp. NPDC002690
CAGCTCGTCCAGCACCGCCCGCTGACCGGGCGTGAGCAGGCCGCGCAGCGTCTCCCACAGCCGCTGGTTCGCCGCCTCCCGCACCGACGCCACCAGCCTGGCGAACCGGCTCACCCCCGGCAGCAGCACCCGCCGCTCACGCAGCCACCCCACCACCGCGTCGAACAGCGCCTTCGGTCCCTCCCCGGTCGTCCAGGCCCGCGCGCGTCCAGCCACACCACCAGCTCGTCCCGGACCTCGGCGAAGTCCCGCCAGCCACCCGTCCTGCTGGATCTCCCCGGCGTGAGAGCGGGCCGTGCCGTCCCGCTCTCCGTACTCCGCCAGCACCGAGGCGTCCTCGATCCCCAGCTGCTCGGCCAGGTATTCCGCCACATCGTGTGGCACCTGCCGCGGGTCCGGCATGAACCGCCCCTGGAAGCGCACCGTCGTCAGCTGCACCGCGAAGCCCAGCCGGTTGCGCGCCCGCCGCTTCGCCTGCACCTTCTCCCGGTCCGCGTCGTCCAGGAAGAAGAATCGTTCCAACTCCGCCCGTGATGGGGCGCCGTAGAACGCCCCGTACCGGGACGCCTGCTCATCCGTCAGAAACTAAGGGCTGTCCCGTAAGTGGGTTCCGCGGTCGGGGCTTCAGAGGAAGGCCAGCGGGACGTCCTTCTCGATGCAGAGCCGCAGGACGCCCGCCAGCTGGCGGGCGTCCTGGTTGTGCTGCTGAAAGAGTTGGTCGCCGCCCTCGCGTGCCCACTGGTCGGTTATGGTCTCCAGCCGGACCAAGATCGACGCGCACTCGTCAACCGAGAGGTCGTCACCGCCGGCATCCGGATGATCGAGGAGTGGCTTCAGTGCGGTGGACACCTCACTCCACGGGCGCTCGCCGCCGAAGCCTTGCATCTCAGAGAGGGCGAACCCCTCGGCATCGGCCAGACGCCGCCGGAACGCGGCAAAGCCGCTGTAGGACCAGGAGACATCCGGACTGCTGTTGTCTCCGTCGCCCGGGAACAGAACCAGCCCCATGCGCCCTCCCTGCTTGTCGAGCACACAGGATCGAGGACGGTGGACAGCGTCTGCAACTGAGATGATCTTGGTGTGGCTGGTGTGATCGCGGCGTCGGAGCCGTCCTAATCCGGTTGTAACGACAGCCCTCAGGGACGTACGCCAGGGCTGTTCGAGCAGTAGAAGTTGGTCGCGATGGCGGTC
>NZ_JBSFVR010000753.1:0-1186 GCF_053592415.1 Streptomyces sp. NPDC002690
GGAGCGCCGATCCCGATCGGCAGCGTGCTGATCTGCTGCGTCTCCCCCGGCGCCAGCGCGTCCACCGTCCCGGTCGCCGGCGTCGTGATGCCGGTCCCCTCCGGAGCGATGGTCTTCTTCGGCTCGTAGTCCTCCGCCGGAGGCACGTCGGCCGTCGTCATGTCGGCGAGACCGCCACCGTCCTCACCCTCGGCGAGTTCGGGCTTGGGCAGGTCGACGAGGTCGACGCCCGAGCGACTGCTGGGCGGAGGTACGGCGTACGAGCTCGGCAGCATGCCGATCGTCACGGCGGTCGCCGCGACGACCACCACACCGACGCGCGCTCGCCTCCGACGACGGCGCTGCTCCTCGGTGCCGGGGAGATATCCCCGGCCACTCCATGAAAGCGATCCCCACACGACGGCCGCGGCCCCCCACAGTCGATCCCGACCACCGGCCGAACCATGCGGAAACACACGGCGCCGAAGGCTAATTGATTCGCCGAATGTTCAGGCACGAATTCACAACTCGTCAAATGACAGACCGCCATGGTGATTTCACTCACACGCCAATACAGCTCATTCTCTCTTTACCGTTCCTATGCCAATGAATCATGAATCAGGGGCCATGGCACCGAAGACCGTCCGGTATGCGAACAAAACAGAGGTCTCTCCACTCAAGGGGCATCTCAGGGAAACCTTTGGACTGTTTCCTACTCCTACGCACACTTCTGCGTCCCGCTCGATCGCCTACGGAGCCGGGGCAGGCGCGGCTCGGCGGCTCGGCCACCACACGGAGCGTGAACGGAAGGTGGCCTCCACCCCGCAAGCACATCTATGGATGCGGGGTGTTCCGTCCGGCATGCTTCTCACTCGCCCCACCCTCTCGGGACGGTCTCCGGTCATCGGACGGAATCCGGGAGAAGGCGGGGCTCACTGAAAATGTGACGGCGCGCGCCCTCCGGAGCGCCCGGGTCAATACGGCTGGACAGCCGCCCGGGCATGTACTCCGGGGATGGGGCGCGCCGTTTTTGGGGGAGGGAATCCAGCACCGTGGAACGTCGTCGACCAAGCCGGGCAACCGTCCGGCGCACCGCGGCGGGGGTGGCGGCACTCGTCGCGGCCGGCCTCGGTTTCGCCATGCTCGGGCCCGCCCCCGATGACCCGGTGCGGGAGTCCGCCGCGCCGGTCACGCCCGCCACCGCCCC
>NZ_JBSFVR010000754.1:0-1184 GCF_053592415.1 Streptomyces sp. NPDC002690
CCGCTACATCAAGCCCGACTTCGTGCACGTCTTCGCCAACGGCCGCATCGCCGAGTCCGGTGGCGCGGAGCTGGCCGACAAGCTGGAGAACGAGGCTTACTGGAGGAACCCGCCCGCCGGAGGTCACGCCCGGGGTACCAGCGGGGTCACGGAAGCGAGAGGTACGCGATGGATCTGATCCACGTCCGCGCGGTGAGCCCGCCCGGCCTGACCGACCGGGTCGTCGCGCTGCTGGCCGACGATCCGTGCGTCCTCAATCTGATCGTGCAGCCGGGGGCGGCCCGTAACCCGGACGGCGACGCGATCGCCTGCGACGTACTGACCGGGGGCGCCAACGAGGTGCTCCGCGAGCTGCGGGACATCCGTCTGGACCAGCTCGGCTCCATCGTCGTCGAGCCGGTGGACATGGCGTTCTCCGGACGGGCGGAAGCGGGCGGGCGCGACGAGCTGGGCCCGCTGGCCCGGGCCCCGGTCTGGGAGCAGGTGGAGGCGCGTATCCGCGCCGAGGCCCGGTACCCGCCGAGCTTCTACCTGTACCTGGTCGTCGCCGGCCTGATCGGCTCGGTGGGGATCGTCACCAACTCGCAGATCCTGATCGTGGGGGCCATGGTCGTCGGCCCGGAGTACGGGGCGATCGTCGCCGTCGCGCTGGGTATCGACCGGGGCGACCGCGCCACGGTCCGAAGGGGTCTGAAGGCGCTCGGCGCCGGGCTGACACTGACCGTGGGGGTCACCTTCCTCTTCAGCCTGATGATCCGGGGCTTCGGGTTCCAGTCGAAGGCGTTCGAGGCGGGGCTGCGTCCGGTGTCCGACCTGATCAACACGCCCAACTTCTTCTCGGTGGCGGTCGCGACGCTGGCGGGCGTCGTCGGCATCGTGTCGCTCACCGAGGCGCGGACGAGCGCGCTGCTCGGGGTGTTCATCTCGGTCACCACCATCCCGGCAGCCGCCGCCATCGCCGTCTCCGTCGCCTTCAGCAGCTGGCAGGAGGCCTGGGGGTCACTGATCCAGCTCCTGGTGAACATCGTGGTCCTGATCCTCGTGGGCACCGGGGCCCTGCGGTGGCAGCGCGCGATCTGGCGGCGGGTGCGCTCATGGTCGGCACATTCGCTTTCGCGGAAGGTGATCAGGTGGGACGGATGCGGCGGTGAGATCCTGGCCACACATACGTGTGTGAGTCGGTA
>NZ_JBSFVR010000755.1:0-1161 GCF_053592415.1 Streptomyces sp. NPDC002690
GAAGGTCCGCTCGAAGAAGCCTCCGATGCCGCCCGCACCGTTCCAGACGGTGGAGACGACGAGAGACGCGGGGAGGCCGATGCGCTGGTCCGCCGGGAGGCCGGCAAGGCCTTCGACGGGCTTCCGGTGACGGTGCGGAAGATGGAGGCCTCGGGCCCGTACGCACTGCCGCGGAGTCTGCGGACGCCGGCGGAACGGGACGGGGAACCCGACCTGACGCAGTTCGCCTCGCTGGACCGGAGCCGGGTGCGTCTCGTCGCCGGCCGTATGCCCGCCGCGGGCGGGGGGAGCGCCGACGGGCCGGTGCAGGTGGCGCTGCCCCGTGCCGCCGCGGACGCTCTGGGGCTGGAGCCGGGTGCCCGGATCACTCTCACCGAACGGCTGAGCGACGCGCCTCTGGCGATCGAGGTGACGGGCGTCTACGAGGCGTCCGACCAGGCCGACCCGTACTGGCAGTTGGATCCTCTCGGCGGGCGGGGCGCCCGCAAGCTCGTGTTCACCACGTACGGCCCGCTCCTGACCGATCCGGCCGTGACGGGATCGAGCCGGCTCAGCTCAGGCCGGGTGTCCTGGCTGGCCGCCGCCGACTTCGGCACGGTGACCACCGCCCGGGCCGGGGCCCTGCGCCGGGCCTCGACGGACGTGCCCGGGTCGCTGGCCACCTCCCCGGTGTTCGGCGGGAACGCGACGGTCAAGACCTCGTTGCCGACCGTCGTCGACCAGGTCGAGCGCGCTCTCCTGGTGGCCCGTTCCACCATCGTGATCGTGGGGGTCCAGCTCGTCCTGCTCGCCGGATACGCGCTGCTGCTCGTGGCCGGGCTGCTGAGCAGCGAACGGGCAGGAGAGACCCGGCTCCTGAGGGCCAGGGGCGCGTCGAGGGGCAGAATCGCCTCGTCGGCCGTGCTGGAGGCGCTGCTCCTCGCGGTGCCCGCAGCGATCGTCGCTCCCCTGCTCGCCGGGCCCCTGACGGAGTTGCTGGCGCGGCGGAGCGGGCTGGGCCGGATCGGGATGGGTCCCGACGGCGGCACGGTCTGGCCGGTGGCCCTGGGGGTCGCGCTGCTGTGCGTTTAATGCGATTATCCAATTACTTCTCCGGTCGATGAGCCTCTCCCTGCGCCGATCCACGCACCGCTCACTCGCGACGCCCCGTACACCCGCCGC
>NZ_JBSFVR010000756.1:0-1153 GCF_053592415.1 Streptomyces sp. NPDC002690
TGACGCGCCCCGGCGACGAAACCGAATGGATCGTCAATTGCAGGTTGACGACCCTGGAGCGTCAATTTAAGATTGACGCATGACGCCACTCAACACCGCCGCCGTCCCAGCTGTTGCCCGTGGAGCGGACGTCGTCGCCCAGCGCGATGTCCCGGCCGTTCGCCGCCGCCACGTTGGCCTGCGCCACCGCGGCCGCCGTGGTGAGGTGGAAGCCGTCCACGCCGTTGCGGTAGGCCGTGTTGCGGGTCAGGGAGATCCGGCCGGGGTTGCCTTCGTCGTTGAAGCCTTGGCCGGTGTTGTCCCAGGCGGCGTTGTTCCGTACCACGTGGGCGACGACGGCCCGGGTGTTGCCGCCGCCGAGCGTGAAGCCGTTGCCGTTGCCGAACGACCAGTTGCTCTCCACCGTCACCGGGCTGGTGAACCCGCCCAAGTCCACCCCCTCGTCGGCGTTGTCGTACGTCCGGCAGCCCCTCACGAGGTTGCCCGCGCCGGAGCCGAACTTGATCGCGAGACCGACACCGCCCCGGCCGTCGGGACCGTGGTTGTCGTAGAAGTCGCTGTCGAGGACGGAATTGGCCTCGGTTCCGTCGTCACGCAGCGTCAGACCGGACTCGGCGTTGTCGTGGAAGGACAGGCCCTGGAAGACGGTGTGGGCGCAGCCCCGGCAGACGTAGGCGTGGCTGGCCGAACCGTGGATCTCCAGCCCTCGTACGGTCCAGTAGTCGGCGGTCTGGGTGACGGCCCACGCGTTCCGGGGGACGCCGGACGCGTCCACGACCGGGTGCTCACCCGGGTAGTTGGCGAGGGTGATCCGGTGCTCGGCATCGGCGTTCGTGGAGATCTCCACCGCTTCCGCGGGACGGTAGACACCGCCCCGCAGGAGGATGGTCCCGCCCGGCCGTACCCCGGCGACCGCCTTGCCCAGCGTGGCGAACGGGTGCGCGAGGCTTCCGTCGCCTTCGTCCGAACCGTCCGGGGCCACGTAGAGGGTGAGCGGGGTGACATCGTTGCCCGGTGACGGGGTGGGGGAGGTACTCACCCGCGCGGGCGTCGTTGCCCGGGGCGACGGCGCGGCCGGCGGCGCGGATGCCGGCGACTGCCACAGCAGCAGGCCGAGGGTGGTGGCGGTGACCGCCGTCGCGGCCACCGCGGC
>NZ_JBSFVR010000757.1:0-1146 GCF_053592415.1 Streptomyces sp. NPDC002690
CTCTCCCCCCCCCCGACGCTCTTCCGATCTCGCCGCCCCGCCCGCCCCGGCCCCGGGTCGCCCTCCCCGCCCCCCACTCGTACTTCTCCGACTAGGAGTTCACCCGCCATGACCCGGCTCTTCGACGACCCCGACCGCTTCAGCGAGGACCAGCTGCGAGGTTTCGCCGCTGCCTATCCGGAGCACGTCACCGTGGTCCCCGGAGGCGTCGTCCGCTCCCGGCCGCAGGAAGCGGGCCGGGTCGCCGTGGTCGTCGGTGGCGGATCGGGGCACTACCCCGCGTTCAGCGGACTGGTGGGCGAAGGGCTCGCGGCGGGTGCCGTGGTCGGCAACATCTTCACCTCGCCCTCCGCGCGGCAGGCCGAGTCCGTGGCGCGGGCCGCCGACAACGGTGCGGGAGTCCTCTTCTCCTTCGGCAACTACGCGGGCGACCGTATGAACTTCGGCATGGCGCAGGCCCGTCTGCGGGACGCCGGGATCGACACCCGCACCGTCATGGTCACCGACGACGTGGCCAGCGCTCCCGCCGAGCGTCGCCACGAACGCCGGGGCATAGCCGGGGACTTCACCGTCTTCAAGGTCGCCGGGGCAGCCGCCGAGGAGGGCCTCGACCTGGACGGCGTCGAAGCCGCGGCCCGGCACGCCAACGACCGTACGTTCTCCTTCGGCATCGCCTTCGCCGGCTGCACCATGCCCGGCGCCGACACCCCGCTCTTCACGGTCCCCGAGGGCAAGATGGCCATCGGCCTCGGCATCCACGGCGAACCCGGTGTGCGTGACGCCGACATGGCCGACGCTCCGGAGATGGCCCGCGTCCTCGTCGAGCGGCTCCTCGAAGAGCGCCCGGAGGGGGCGGGTCCGCGGGTCGCCGCGATCCTCAACGGACTGGGCGCCACCAAGTACGAGGAGCTCTTCCTGCTCTGGGGCCACGTCGCCGACGCCTTGGCCGGAGCGGGCCTCACGGTGGTACGCCCCGAGGTCGGCGAGCTCGTCACCAGCCTCGACATGGCCGCCTGCTCCCTCACCCTGATGTGGCTCGACGAGGATCTGGAGCGCCGCTGGTGCGCCTCGGCCGACGCCCCCGGCTTCCGCCGCCTGCCGCTGCCCGAGACCCCGGACGCGCCCCGCGCCCTGCCCGACGTGCAG
>NZ_JBSFVR010000758.1:0-1146 GCF_053592415.1 Streptomyces sp. NPDC002690
GCTGACCGGCCAGCTCGCGCGTACGGTCCAGCCGTGGCTGGTCGACCACGAGGTCCTCGGACACGTCTTGGTTCCGGCCTCCGCCTTGGTGGAGCTGGCGGTACGGGCCGGCGACGAGGTCGGCTGCCCCATGGTCCGCGAACTCGCGATGACGGCACCGTTGACGGTGCCCGAGCGCGGAGGGCTCCAGCTGCACGTCATGGTCGGCGACCCCGACCCCGACGGCGGTGACCTGCGCACCGTGGAGATCCACGCGCGGCCGGACACCGGTGACGGCGAGTGGACCCTGCACGCCCGAGGAATGCTGTCCGGTATCGCGGTCGGCGCGGGTGAGTGGGCGGAGCAGGTGTGGCCGCCGGCCGGGGCGCAGGCGGTCGACGTGGACGCCGCGTACGAGGCGCTGGCCGACCGGGGGTACGGCTACGGCCCTGCGTTTCGCGCCGTACGGGCGGTGTGGCGTCGCGGCGAGGACGTTTTCGCCGAGGTGAGCGCCGCCCAGGCGCTCGACCTCGCCGGATTCGGTGTTCACCCGGCGCTGCTGGACGCCGTGGTGCACGCGCCGATGCTGGCGGCTGACCCAGGGGACGCCGATGAGGTGCGGGTGCCGTTCCTGTGGGAGGGCGTGATGCTGCACGCGGTCGGCGCCACGGCGATGCGGGTGAAGATCAGCCCGGCCGGCGCGGACGCGGCGACCGTGCAGGTCGTCGACGAGACCGGCGCGCCGGTGCTCGGCATCGGTTCGCTGGTGACGCGTGCGGTTTCTCATCAGGCGTTGGCCGCGGCTGCGAGCACCGCGCCAGAGAGCCTGTTCGAGGTGGTCTGGTCCCCGGTGACGACCCCGCTCATGACCACCCCGCCGAACGCGGAGCCGCCGGTCACGGTCTGGGAGTGGCGCTCGGAGCCGGGAGCCGCACAGATCGCCTCGATGCACGCCGCGACGCACGCGGCCTTGGCGGCGGTGCAGGCGCGGCTGGAGGATTCGGAGCGTCCCGATTCGGTGCTGGCGGTGGTGACTCGGGGTGCGGTCGCGCTGTCGGGTGAGGGGGTCGCTGACTTGGCGGCGTCGGCGGTGTGGGGTCTGGTGCGTTCGGCGCAGTCCGAGAATCCGGGCCGGTTCGTTCTCATCGACACGGATGCCGAGCTCTC
>NZ_JBSFVR010000759.1:0-1142 GCF_053592415.1 Streptomyces sp. NPDC002690
GGGCCGCCGTCGCCGCCCGGCACGGGCTCCCGGTGGACCGGGTACTGCTCACCGCCGGGGCGGCCGAGGCGTTCGTACTGATCGCCCGGGCGCTGCCGGCCCGGCGGCCGGTGGTGGTGCACCCGCAGTTCACGGAGCCGGAGGCGGCACTGCGGGCGGCCGGGCACGACGTGGGGCGGGTGATCCTGCGGGCGGAGGACGGTTTCCGGCTGGACCCGGCCGCGGTGCCCGAGGAAGCCGATCTGGTGGTCGTCGGCAATCCGACCAACCCGACGTCGGTGCTGCACCCCGCCGGTGTGCTGGAAGCGCTGGCGAGACCGGGCCGGACCCTGGTGGTCGACGAGGCGTTCATGGACGCGGTGCCCGGGGAGCGCGAGGCGCTCTGCGGGCGTACGGACATCCCGGGCCTCGTCGTGCTGCGCAGCCTCACCAAGACGTGGGGGCTGGCCGGGCTGCGGATCGGCTACGTGCTGGCCGACCCGTCGGTGATCGCCCTGCTGGAGGAGGCGCAGCCGCTCTGGCCGGTGTCGTCACCGGCGTTGGCGGCGGCCGAGGCGTGCATGGAACCCCGGGCCCTGGTGGAGGCGGCCGACGCGGCGGACCGGATCGCGGTGGACCGGGCCCATCTGCTGGCGGGCATCGCGGAGTTCAACGAGATCGAGGTGGTGGGGCCGGCCCGAGGGCCGTTCGTGCTGATCCGGCTGGAGGGTGGTGCCGAGCTGCGGGAGGGGCTGCGCTCGCTGGGGTTCGCGGCCCGGCGCGGGGACACCTTCCCCGGGCTCGGACCGGACTGGCTGCGGCTCGCGGTCCGGGACCGGGTGACGACGAACCGCTTCCTGCAGGCACTGGACCTCGCGCTCCAGGCGCTGCCGGTGGGGGCCGGGAGACCGGCGGGGTGACGCGACGGGCGGGCCCACGGGGATCGGGCGGGCCCACGGGGATCGGGCGGGCCCACGGGGATCGGGGGCTCCCCGCGGAGCCGGAAGCGTACGCGGATCGGGGCGTACGAGGAGCCGGAAGCGTACGCGGATCGGGGGCGTACAGGACCCGACACGGTCCTGTACGCCCCCGGCACCCGGGTGTCGCGGCCGGGGGCCGCGCCCGCCGGCGCGCGCGGACCCGCCGGGGCCCGCCTGCGCGGG
>NZ_JBSFVR010000760.1:0-1139 GCF_053592415.1 Streptomyces sp. NPDC002690
TTTTGGGGGCGGGTTCCCCCCACCGCCACGACGGCCCGGAAGCCTTCTGCAAATAGCTTGCACTGATTGCGTTAGTCTTGCGGTCATGACGCGAAGACTTGCTCAAGTGGCAAAGAAGGTGGGTGTCAGCGAGGCCACGGTCAGCCGGGTGCTCAACGGCAAGCCCGGAGTCTCCCAGGCGACCCGGCAGTCGGTGCTCACCGCACTGGACGTGCTCGGCTACGAACGGCCGAGCCAGCTGCGGGGCGAGCGGGCGCGACTGGTGGGGCTGGTGCTGCCCGAGCTCCAGAATCCGATCTTCCCGGCCTTCGCGGAGGTGATCGGCGGCGCGCTCGCGCAGCAGGGCCTCACACCGGTGCTCTGCACCCAGACCAAGGGCGGCGTCTCGGAGGCGGACTACGTGGACCTGCTGCTCCAGCAACAGGTCTCCGGGGTCGTCTTCGCCGGCGGCCTCTTCGCCCAGGCGGACGCGGAGCACGCGCACTACCGGCGGCTCGCGGAGCGCAGGATTCCGGTGGTCCTCATCAACGCCCCCATAGAGAACGTCGACTTCCCCTGCATCTCGTGCGACGACGGCGTAGCCGTCGAGCAGGCGTGGCGCCATCTCACCTCGCTGGGCCACGAGAAGATCGGCCTGGTGCTGGGCCCCGCCGACCACATCCCCTCGCGACGCAAGCTGGCGGCGGCCAGGACGGCCG
Organism: Streptomyces sp. NPDC002690; assembly: GCF_053592415.1. NCBI lineage: Bacteria > Bacillati > Actinomycetota > Actinomycetes > Kitasatosporales > Streptomycetaceae > Streptomyces > Streptomyces sp. NPDC002690. The sequence goes on from NZ_JBSFVR010000760.1 coordinate 699, forward strand.
CGACGGCCCACGGGCGTGAGCTGACGGCGGAGTTCGTCGAACGGACCATGTTCTCCCTGGAGGGCGGTCAGGCGGCCGCCTCGCGGCTGCTGGACCGGGGCGCCACCGGCATCATCTGCGCGAGCGACCCGCTGGCCCTCGGCGCGGTGCGGGCGGCCCGCCGGCGCGGGATCTCCGTGCCGGACGGGGTGTCGGTGGTCGGTTACGACGACTCCGCGTTCATGAACTGCACGGAGCCGCCGCTGACCACCGTGCGCCAGCCCATCGAGGCGATGGGCCGCGCGGTCGTGGAACTGCTCTGCGCCCAGATCCAGGGCGGCGAGGTGCACCACGGCGAACTGCTCTTCGAACCCGAGCTGGTGGTGCGCGGGTCGACGGCCCAGGCGCGCCGAACGGGCCACCGGTGCCCTGATGCGCGACCGCGGCACGCTCTACCTCGCC
>NZ_JBSFVR010000761.1:0-1132 GCF_053592415.1 Streptomyces sp. NPDC002690
GCAGCACGCCGTCCCGGCCTCCGGTCGTGCGGGCCGCGCCGGTTCCCGGTCGTGCACCTACGATGACCGCATGACCGGTGAGCGAGACCTCCGTACCCTCCTGAGCACCATGAGGCCCGAGCTGAACGAAGGCCGGTACGTCTTCGCCAGCGTGCGCCGGGACTCCGTGCCCGCGGGCGTCTCGCCCGTCGTCACGGTCATGGAACGGGAGGGGCTGACCCTCGTCCTGCCGGAGCACGAGGCGAGGGAGGCCGGCCTTCCCCACGCCTTCGTGGCGGGCTGGATCACCCTGCGGGTGCACTCCGCCCTCGACGCGGTGGGGCTCACCGCCGCCGTCTCCCTCGCGCTGACGGACGCGGGTATCAGCTGCAACGTGATCGCGGGCTACCACCACGACCACCTTTTCGTCCCGTACGAGCGAGCCCCCGAAGCCGTCGCCGTGCTGGAGTCGCTCGCCGCGGAATAGCCGTTCCCCGGGACCCCCGGGTGCCCGGGGGACGCGGTGCCCGGTTCGCTCCGCGCCCGCGCGGGCCCGGCTCCGCGACGTGAGCCGGGCCACGTAACATGGCTGCATGTCCTTCCTCCGCCGTCGCAGCGCCGCCACTCCCGCCGGCCCGGACTTCGATGTCCTCGCCATGGACCCGGGGGACTGGCCCGGGAACCTCGGTGCCGGTCTGCTGCCCGCGCCCGACGGCACCTGCCAGGGCGTCTTCCTCCGGTACGACCTCTACGGTGGCCGCGGTCCGGCCATGATCATCGGGAATCTCCCGGCGGGCTCGCCCGCCCGCGAGACCGAGGAGGGCCAGGTCCCCTTCGAGGTCGCGCAACTGCTCCTCGCCCTGGAGAACGACGAGCCGGTGGAAGTCACCGCCACCGAGGACATTCCCGTGATGCAGGGCGACAACCTGCTGATCGTGCGCCGCGTCAAGCTCTCCGAGACGCGCATCGCCTGTGTGCAGTTCGACCGCAGCGACGGCGTCCTCGTCACGATCGCCAGCTGGGACCGTCCGATCACCGACGACCTCTACGCACTGCTCAAGCCGCTGCCCGCGGAACTCTTCCAGCAGGGCTGACCCGCGAGGCCCTGAGCACGGACGAAACGTCCCTGCGGCCGACGGAGAGAGTTCCGTCG
>NZ_JBSFVR010000762.1:0-1114 GCF_053592415.1 Streptomyces sp. NPDC002690
TAACCCACCCTTCACACACACACTCTTCCCCCCCCCCCCCCTCTCCCTAACTCGCGCCCCCGGGGGGCCGGGGGCGCCCCCCCCCCCCGTCCGGGGGGCGCGACCCCGATCCGCCGGAGACTCCGAGGCCCCGCCGGACCCCGAGTCCTGTCGGACCACCCGAGTCCCGCCGCACGCAGAGAGGCCCGCCGCCGACCATGGGCATCCCCGAACTGATCTCCCCGCGTTCGCCCCGCGTCGCCGCGGCCCGGAGGCTGGCCAAGCGGAACTTCCGCGTCAAGGAGCGCCGGTTCATCGCCGAGGGGCCGCAGGCCGTGCGCGAGGCCGCCGTGCACCGGGGCGCCGACGGCGAACCGACCCTGATCGAGCTGTTCGCCACCGTCGAAGCCGCCGAGCGGTACACGGAGATCATCGACGCCGCCCACGCGGCCGGAGCCCGGGTGCACCTCGCCGACGCCGACGTGCTCGCCGACGTCTCCCAGACCGTCACCCCCCAGGGACTCATCGGCGTCTGCCGCTTCCTGGACTCGCCGTTCGAGGAGATCCTCGCCGCGAAGCCCCGCCTGGTGGCCGTACTGGCCAACGTACGCGACCCCGGCAACGCCGGCACGGTGCTGCGCTGCGCCGACGCGGCGGGCGCGGACGCCGTGGTCCTCACCGACGCCTCGGTCGACCTGTACAACCCCAAGTCGGTACGCGCGTCGGTCGGTTCCCACTTCCACCTGCCGGTCGCGATCGGCGTACCGGTGGAGCTGGCCGTGCAGGGGCTGCGGGACGCCGGAGCGCGGGTGCTGGCCGCCGACGGTGCCGGCACCGCCGACCTCGACGACGAACTCGACGCCGGCACCATGGGCGGCCCCACCGCCTGGGTCTTCGGCAACGAGGCCTGGGGCCTTCCCGAGGAGACCCGCGCCCTCGCCGACGCCGTGGTGCGGGTGCCCATCCACGGCAAGGCGGAGAGCCTCAACCTCGCCACGGCCGCCGCCGTCTGCCTCTACGCCTCCGCCCGCGCGCAGCGCCCCCGTACGGCCTCCTGACCGGGGCGTCGCGCGCGGCACGGTGACCGCATGGTGCGTGCGCCGTGAGCCCGCGTGCGACCCGGCGTGCGTAGCCG
>NZ_JBSFVR010000763.1:0-1113 GCF_053592415.1 Streptomyces sp. NPDC002690
CCGGGTCAGACGGGTAGGTGCACGGCGAGTTGCTCCCACTGCCGTACGGGCGGGACCGGGGCGCCCGCGAGCGCGGATCAGGCGCACGACCGGGAGGCCACCCGGGCCCGCGTCGACCAGCTGTACGGCGAGGCGGAGCGGGCCACCGAGAAGTTCAACCGGGCCGGCGAGGACACCGACCGCCTCCGCGAGAAGGTCGGCCGGGCCCAGGAGGCAGCCGCCCGCACCCGGGCCGCCCTCAACGAGATGCGCGGGGGCCTCGGCGCCGTCGCCGGGGCGCAGTACCGCGCGGGCTCCCTCGATCCCGCCCTGGCGCTGCTGTTCTCCTCGGACCCGGACACCTACCTCGACCGGGCCGCCACCCTCGACCGGCTCGGCGAGCGCCAGTCACTCGTGCTCGACAAGCTCCGCAGGACCCGCCAGAAACTGGACCAGATCCGCGCCGAGGCCGCCGGCGACCTGCGGGACCTGGAACGCGGCCGTGCCGCCGTGGCCCGCCACAAACACACCGTCGAGACCAAGCTCGCCGAGGCCCGCAGGCTGCTGGCCGCCCTGCCCCCCGAGGAGCGCGCGGCCTTCGGCGACCACGCGTCCCGCTCCGGCCGTCCCCCCGGCCCGGACGGCTCCGGGGGCCTGGAGGCGCTGCGGGCGGCGGCCGGAAGCCTCCCGGGATCGGCCAGGGCGATGGCCGCCCTCGCCGCCGCCCAGCAGGCACTGGGCAGCCCGTACGTCTGGGGGGCCAGCGGTCCGGGCAGCTTCGACTGCTCCGGGCTCATGCAGTGGGCCTACGCCCGCGCGGGCGTCAGCCTGCCCCGCACCTCCCAGGCCCAGCGGTACGCGGGCCGCATGGTGCCGCTCTCCCAGGCACGCCCCGGGGATCTCGTCGCCTACCGGGCGGACGCCAGCCACATCGCCATGTACGCCGGGAACGGCCAGGTCATCCACGCCCCGTACCCCGGCGCCCAGGTCCGCTTCGACCCCGTCGGCATGATGCCCGTCTCCTCGGTCACCCGCGTCTGACCGTACGATCGGCGCCATGGCAGAACTGGCGCCACTCCGGTCCGACGGGCGGCGGGGCCGCCCCCGCACCCGGCGTGCGGCGGGTGCCCCGCT
>NZ_JBSFVR010000764.1:0-1108 GCF_053592415.1 Streptomyces sp. NPDC002690
GGCATCATCGAGAGCCACCGCAAGGCGGTGGAACGGGTGGGTGCCATCGACCCGGTGACCGAGGACCTGCTCATCGAGCATCTGCGCGGGCTGGACGGCGATGGCCGGGCTGCGCCTCGGCGGGCGGCGCTCGGTGCGCACCCGGTACCGGCCCGACCCTTGGGGCGTGCGGGCCTGGCTGGTGGCGGGGTCGGGCGTGCTGGTGGCCGCGGTGATGATCCGGGCGGGTTCGGTGGACCCGGCGGCGCTGCGGCCCGGCGTCGTCCCGCCGGCCCCGCCGGTGCTGCCGCTGTGGCCCGCCGCGGGCATCCTGATCGGGCTGCTGCCCGCGTTCGCCGCGCCCGTACCGCCGCGTCCAGCTGCCGTGCCGCCGTATCCGGCCCCCGCCGTGCCGCCGTATCCGAAGGAGGACCAGTGATCCGGTTCGAGCAGGTCTCCCTGCGGTACGAGGGCGCGGCCAAACCCACCCTGTCGGGCATCGACCTGACCGTGCCCGAGGGCGAGTTGGTGCTGCTGGTCGGCCCGTCCGGGGTCGGCAAGTCGACGCTGCTCGGCGCGGTTCCGGGTCTGGTGCCGCACTTCACCGGGGGGACGCTGAGCGGCCGGGTGACGGTCGACGGGCGGGACACGCGTACCCACAAGCCGCGTGAACTCGCGGATCTGGTGGGCACGGTGGGCCAGGACCCGTCCACGCACTTCGTCACCGACACCGTGGAGGACGAACTCGCCTACGGCATGGAGTCGTTGGGGCTCGCCCCGGACGTGATGCGCCGCCGGGTGGAGGAGACCCTCGATCTGCTGGGACTCGCGGAGTTGCGGGAGAGGCCGATCGCCACGCTCTCCGGAGGCCAGCGGCAGCGGGTCGCGATCGGTTCGGTGCTGACCCCGCACCCGAAGGTGCTGGTGCTCGACGAGCCGACGTCCGCGCTGGACCCGGCGGCGGCCGAGGAGGTCCTGGCGGTGCTCCAGCGCCTCGTGCACGACCTGGGCACGACCGTGCTGATGGCCGAACACCGGCTGGAGCGCGTGGTGCAGTACGCGGACCGGGTCGTGCTGCTGCCCGCGCCCGGTGCCGCGCCGGTCGTCGGCGCCCCGGCACAGGTCATGG
>NZ_JBSFVR010000765.1:0-1080 GCF_053592415.1 Streptomyces sp. NPDC002690
ACCGCCTCGACACCGCCGGCGTCGAAGCCGACGAACTCACCGTCCACACCCCCGACCTCGACGACGTCTTCTTCGCCCTCACCGACGGCACCCGCACCACCGTGCCGAACCAGCAGACCCCGCAGCTCCACCCCAAGGAGGACGTCCGATGAGTACCCTCTCCCTCGCCGTGCGCGACTCGTCCACGATGCTGCGCCGCAATCTGCTGCACGTCCGGCGCTACCCCTCGCTCACGCTGAACCTGCTGCTCACACCGGTGATGCTGCTCCTGCTCTTCGTCTACATCTTCGGCGACACCATGAGCGCGGGCATCGGCGGTGGCGGCGCGGACCGCTCCGAGTACCTCAGGTACCTCGTCCCCGGCATCCTGATGCTGACCATCGGCGGAACCACCATCGGCAGCGCGGTCTCCGTCTCGATGGACATGACCGAGGGCATCATCGCCCGCTTCCGCACCATGGCGATCCACCGGGGATCGGTCCTCATCGGCCACGTCCTCGGCAGCGTCCTGCAGTGCGTGATGAGCGTGGTCCTGGTCGCCGCCGTCGCGGTGGCCATCGGATTCCGGTCCACGGACGCCACCGTGCTGGAGTGGCTGGCAGCGGTGGGACTTCTGACGCTCGTCTCCCTCGCCCTCACCTGGATCGCGGTCGGCATGGGCCTGTCCAGCCCGAACGTCGAGGCCGCCAGCAACAACGCGATGCCGCTGATGATCCTGCCGCTCCTCTCCAGCGCGTTCGTCCCGCTCGACGCGATGCCCGGCTGGTTCCAGCCGGTCGCCCAGTACCAGCCGTTCACCCCGGCCATCGAGACCCTGCGCGGACTCCTGCTCGGCACCGAGATCGGCAACGACGGCCTCATCGCCGTCGCCTGGTGCCTCGGCCTGATCCTGCTCGGCTACTTCTGGTCCACGTCCCTCTACGGCCGCGACCCGAAGTAGCCCGCGCGACCGGCCGGTCCGGCGGCGCGTCCGACGGGGTGTCGGTGCTGCCCTCCGCGCGCGGCAGGGGGTTCGGCGCCGATGTCGTCGGGACCCTCTGCCACTACGGCTTCGTCGTGCGCGGCCTGCGGAGGCTGCAG
>NZ_JBSFVR010000766.1:0-1073 GCF_053592415.1 Streptomyces sp. NPDC002690
CGGCGGCCACGACCTCGAAGTCGTACGCCTCCAGCAGCCGGACCAGCCCGTCGCGGAGCAGGAAGAGGTCTTCGGCTAGGACAACGCGCAAGGGACCCCAGCCGAGGTACTCGCGCTGGTACCGCGTGTAGCGGGCGGGGCCGGTGGTCAGCTCCTCCCGCACCTCGGGGGCCAGCTCGTCGCCGGGGTTGGCGTCGAGCCAGCGGCGGAGGTTGAGCCACTGGGCCGCCTGGTAGCGGTCCCAGCTGTCCTGGGAGGCCAGGACCATCTCGACCACGTCGTAGCCGAGACGGCCGAACCGCTCGACCAGCTCCGGCAGCGGCAGGAAGTCGTCCCTGCCGCCGGCGAGGCAGGCTCGGGCGGTCTCCTCGTCCGGGACCTCCTTGAGCCAGTACGGTTCGCCGATCAGCATCAGGCCGCCCGGCCGCAGGCTGCGTTCCAACAGCTCCACGGTGCCGGCCACGCCGCCGCCGATCCAGGTCGCGCCGACACACGCCGCGACGTCGACCGGCTCGTCACTGACATGACCACAGGCGTCGTCGTGGACGAAGCGGACCCGGTCGGCGACGCCCAGCTCGGCGGCGCGAGCGCGTGCCTGCCCGGTGAACACCGTGCTGATGTCCACCCCCGTGCCGGTGACGCCGTGGTCCCGGGCCCAGGTGCAGAGCATTTCTCCCGACCCACTGGCCAGGTCGAGCACCGTGGTCCCGGGGGGCAGGTGCAGGGCCTGGCCCAGGGCGGCGAGCTTGCCCGGGGTGAACGGGTTGTGGATGCGGTGGCTACTCTCGCTGATGGTGAAGACGCGTGGAAGATCCACGGGATGTGTCCTTCGTGTTCGACGGGTTCGGGGCATCGGGGGAGAACGGCCGACCGGAGTCTGCCGTCGCTGCTCGGACCGTCATCGGGCACACCTCATCGCATACGTACGGATCATCGACCCGGACACGCTAGATCCCCCGTACCGGCGGCGCCACCGGATTTCCGCCGCCCAGCCGCCCCGCCACCCAGCTGCCCCGCCGGCCGCCCCGTCCGAGCCCCGGTACGCGCGGGAAAGCCCCGGCACCACGTGGTGC
>NZ_JBSFVR010000767.1:0-1073 GCF_053592415.1 Streptomyces sp. NPDC002690
CGTACGGCTGCCCGCCGCCCGTGCCACCTCCGCCGGAGTGCCCGCCGCGACGATCCGGCCGCCCTCCTCGCCGCCGCCCGGACCCATGTCGATCACATGGTCCGCACCGGCCACCACCGCCATGTCGTGCTCCACGACCACCACCGTGCTGCCCGCGTCCACCAGTCCGTGGAGCTGCCTCATCAGCACCTCCACATCGGCCGGGTGCAGCCCCGTGGTCGGCTCGTCGAGCACGTACAGGGTGTGACCCCGCCGGGCCCGCTGGAGCTCCGCCGCCAGCTTGATCCGCTGCGCCTCACCGCCCGAGAGCTCGGTGGCGGGCTGCCCCAGGCGCAGATAGCCGAGCCCCACCTCGTTCAGGGTGCGCAGGCTCCGCTCGGCGGCCGGAACCCCGGCGAAGAACCCGGCCGCCGCCTCCACCGTCAGGTCCAGCACCCCGGCGACGGAGAGCCCGCGCAGGGTGACCTCCAGCGTCGCCGGGTTGTAACGCGCCCCGTGGCAGTCGGGGCAGGGCGCGTACGTGCTGGGCAGGAAGAGCAGCTCCACCGAGACGAACCCCTCGCCCTGACAGGTCTCGCACCGCCCGCCCGCCACGTTGAAGGAGAACCGTCCAGCCCGGTAGCCACGTTCCCGCGCCGTGTCCGTCTCGGCGAACAGCTTGCGCACGACGTCGAACAGCCCCGTGTACGTGGCCAGGTTGGAGCGCGGGGTACGCCCGATCGGCTTCTGGTCCACCTGCACGAGCCGGTCCACCGCCTCCAGCCCCCGCGCGGACGCGCAGTCCCGTACGGCGGGCACGCCAGGCAGATCCGCCACCGGCGAGGCCTGGCGGTCGGAGAGCACCCCGGCCAGCACCTGCCCGACCAGCGTCGACTTGCCCGACCCCGAGACGCCCGTGACGGCGGTGAAGACCCCGAGCGGGAACGTCACGTCCACGCCCCGCACGTTGTGGCGCCGGACACCTTCGAGCCGCAGCTCGCCGGACGGCGTACGCGGCGGACGGGCGACGGGCGCCGCCCCGCCGACCGGGAGGCCGTCGAGCGTTTCGCGGGCCGGATGCAGATCGAGGCGAC
>NZ_JBSFVR010000768.1:0-1064 GCF_053592415.1 Streptomyces sp. NPDC002690
CCCCCGCACCCGCCACCACCCCACCCACCGCCCAACCCGCCACCCAACCCACCGAAGAAACCAAATCCAAAGAATCCGACGGCTCCGGCGGCGGCAAGCAGAAGACCACCGAGGTACCGGATCCGGTCGGCCAGTGGCTGATCAGGCCCGGTGCTCCGGGCAAGGACGAGACCGGCGCCCACCCGCTCAACGCGACCGACGTGACCGGCACCGACGGGCACGGTGGCGCCGGCGCCTTCAACGGTTCGAGCAGCCAGATGATCTCGACGAGTTCGGTGGTGCCCACCGGGCCGGGCAGCGGCTTCACGGTCTCGGCGTGGGTGAACCTGAACAGCACCGGCGGCTTCCGCACCGCGGTCAGCCAGAGCGGGAAGCACAACAGTGCCTTCTACCTCCAGTACTCCCCGGGGGAGAACCGCTGGTCGTTCGCCCGGACACGCTCGGACGGTGGCGCGGACGCCGCGGTTGGCTACCGCGCGCTCTCCCTGGCCCCGGCGAATCTGCACACCTGGACCCATCTGGTCGGTGTCTTCGACGGAGCCACCGGCACCCAGACGCTCTACGTCGACGGCGCGCCCCAGGGCTCCGCGCAGGACCCCTACCCGTTCGCGACGACCGGCGCCTTCATCATCGGGCGGGCCAGGTACGCCGACGCCAACGCCGACCAGTTCGACGGACAGATCAATGAGGTCGAGGCGTGGGACCAGGCGCTCACCCGCGAGCAGGTCGAAGCGTTGGACTGACCTCCCGGGCCGGCGGGTGGGGGGTCGCCACGGTCTCCCACCCATGGCAGGGAAATGAGCGCGCGGTTGACCGCCACGGTGCGACGGGAATGGCCTGCGGGGCACCTTCCGGGGCAGATCTCTCCACCCCGGAAGGACTCGAAGAACGGCTGAGCAGGCACTCCCGGCCACACCCGTAACCATGCTTCCCACAGAGTCCCATGATGGCCCGTCACCACTGATCTACCGTGGCCGGGTGAGCCTTTGGACCTCCCTGGAACCCGCGTCGGCCACGGTCGATCCCGGCAGCAGCACCACGGTGCGCCTGCGTCTGCGCAACAC
>NZ_JBSFVR010000769.1:0-1057 GCF_053592415.1 Streptomyces sp. NPDC002690
TGCGTGAAGCGGAAGATGTTGTCGATGAAGAGCAGCACGTCCTGCTTCTGCACATCGCGGAAGTACTCCGCCATGGTCAGGGCGGATCCTCCCCTGCCAGCAGCTTCGCCCGCGGGTCGCCCCACTTCGAGGAGTTCATCGCGAAGACCTCCTTGCGCCGCAGCAGCCGGTGCACCTGCTCCAGCACGCAGAAGCTGTACGCCTTCCAGTCCACCTCACCCGGCTCCAGGTGCGGCGCCGAGGGCACCAGGCGCTTCCACGACCCGGCCAACAGTTCCGTGTCGATCTCCGCCTCCGTCACCTTCTTGCGGCCCATCAGCTCCGGCAGCGACAGGAAGGCCCGCAGCACCGGCGCGCCCTCGGCGGTCGCGTCGAAGTCCACCACCTCCACCAGCAGCTTCAAGAACGGCCGCACCGTGGAGAACCGGCTGACCAGCATCCGCCGCCACGCCTCGTCCGCGTCCGAGTCCAGCGGCGGGGCCAGTTCGACCATCGCCGCCACCGCCGCCGCGAGCTCCTTGCGCGGCACCACCGCCTCGATCACCTCCCACATCGCCGCCAGCGTGGCGACCTTCGGCGCGGTGATCTCCCCGGTGGAGGTGTTCACCTGCTCGGCGGTCTCCTCCAGTACCACCCGCAGCGCGGCGGCGAGCTTCGCGCCGGCCCGCTCCACCTTCGGCAGGGTCTTCAACTTCTCCTTCGCCGTCTCCCGCTCCGCCCGCGCCAGCAGCCTGGTGGCCACCAGCACGTCCAGCAGGTCCAGCGCGTCGTCCACCGCCCTGGTGGTCAGGTGCACCGCGGTGGCCAGCAAGGTGGCCAGGCGCCGCGCGTCCGCGTGCCGCCGCAGCAGCGACACCTTCCCGTCCACGCCGTACCGGGACAGCTCCGCCAGCCGGCGCGGCGGCACCCCGGCCACGTCCACCTCGCCCATCCCCAGCCGGGCAATCTCTTGGGCCCGCTCCAGCGCGGCCTTCATCTGCGGCCCCGACACCCGCACCGGCCCGCGCCGCAGCCGGTCCAGCTCCGAAACCCGCGCGCCGGCCGGCACCGTCAGCAG
>NZ_JBSFVR010000770.1:0-1056 GCF_053592415.1 Streptomyces sp. NPDC002690
TGGCACTGAACAAATTGGTCGGTCGGCAGAGCAGCCGTCCGGGCCCGTCGATCAAGAGGCAGACATGTCGGACCGCTTCACTCCCACTTCCGCTGACAAGTTCACCTTCGGTCTCTGGACCGTGGGCTGGCGGGGCAACGACCCCTTCGGTGAGCCGACCCGCCCGGCGCTGGACCCGGTCGAGTCCGTCGAGCGGCTCGCGGAGCTCGGCGCGCACGGTGTGACGTTCCACGACGACGACCTGATCCCCTTCGGGTCCTCGGACAGCGAGCGCGCCGCGGTGATCGGCCGGTTCAAGGACGCGCTGGAGCGCACCGGCCTGAAGGTCCCGATGGCCACCACCAACCTGTTCACGCACCCCGTGTTCAAGGACGGCGGCTTCACCTCCAACGACCGCGACGTCCGCCGCTACGCGCTGCGCAAGGTCATCCGCAACATCGACCTCGCCGCCGAGCTCGGCGCCGAGACCTACGTCGCCTGGGGCGGCCGCGAAGGCGCCGAGTCCGGCGGCGCCAAGGACGTCCGCGACGCCCTCGACCGCATGAAGGAAGCCTTCGACCTCCTCGGCGAGTACGTCACCGACAAGGGCTACGACATCCGCTTCGCGATCGAGCCCAAGCCCAACGAGCCCCGCGGCGACATCCTCCTGCCCACCGTCGGCCACGCCCTCGCCTTCATCGAGCGCCTGGAACGCCCCGAGCTCTACGGCGTGAACCCCGAGGTCGGCCACGAGCAGATGGCCGGACTCAACTTCCCCCACGGCATCGCCCAGGCCCTGTGGGCCGGCAAGCTCTACCACATCGACCTCAACGGCCAGTCCGGCATCAAGTACGACCAGGACTTCCGCTTCGGCGCCGGCGACCTCCGCCAGGCCTTCTGGCTCGTCGACCTCCTGGAGAACTCCGACTACACCGGCCCCCGCCACTTCGACTTCAAGCCGGTACGCACCGACGGCATCGACGGCGTCTGGGAGTCCGCGAAGAACTGCATGCGCAACTACCTCATCCTCAAGGAGCGCGCCGCGGCCTTCCGCAACGACCCCGCCGTCCAGGAAGC
>NZ_JBSFVR010000771.1:0-1039 GCF_053592415.1 Streptomyces sp. NPDC002690
GGTCGGGGCGGTGGATCGCGGTGATGTTGGGGTACGTCTGCCCGACCGCGTTCGGGGTGGACGCCTCGGCGCGCCGGGGTTACGCCCCCCGGCTCGCCTGCGAGCGCTGCCGCACCCCGGCCCGCTGCCGGCACTGTGCCGGACCGCTCCAGGCCCAGGACCAGGGGGAGCTCGACTGCGCCTGGTGCGGGCGGCCCGAACACGCCTGGCACTGCGCCGAGTGCGGAGCCACCCGGCTGCGCGCGCGGATCGTCGGGGCCCGGCGGACGGCGGACGAACTCGGCCGCGCTTTCCCCAAGGTGCCGGTCCGCACCTCGGGGCGCGACCACATCCTGGACGAGGTACCGGGCGAGCCCGCCCTCGTGGTGAGCACCCCCGGCGCCGAACCCGTCGCCGAGGGCGGATACGCGGCGGCCCTTCTGCTCGACGGCTGGGCCATGCTGGGCCGGCCCGACCTCCGGGCGGGCGAGGAGGCGCTGCGCCGCTGGATCGCCGCCGCCTCCCTGGTCCGGGGCCAGGAGGAAGGCGGTGCCGTGGTCGTCGTGGCCGAACCGACGCTCGGCCCCGTCCAGGCTCTGGTGCGGTGGGACCCCGCCGGGTTCGCCCGCCGGGAGTTGGCCGAGCGGGCCGAACTCGGCTTCCCGCCCGTCTCCCGGATGGCCTCGGTGACGGGCCCGCCCGGGGCGCTCACCGCGTTCCTGGAGAGCGCGAGCCTGCCGCCGGAGGCCGAGATCCTGGGGCCGGTACCGGTACCCTCCGCCGGACCGGGGCGACCGCGCCGGACCGGGGACGCGCCGCAGGGCGAGACCTGGGAGCGGCTGCTGATCCGGGTGGTCCCCGGGCGCGGTGCCGCGCTCGCGGCCGCGCTGAAGGCGGCTCAGGCCGCGCGGACGGCCAGGGGCGGAGCGGATCCCGTGCGCATCAGGATCGATCCGCCCGACATCGGCTGAGGCCGGGGGCCTGAGCGCGCGCACCCTTCGCCGTGACTTCCTCACCGACACCGGGCTCACCTTCGAGCAGTGGCGGCTGGGCTGCCGAC
>NZ_JBSFVR010000772.1:0-1035 GCF_053592415.1 Streptomyces sp. NPDC002690
CGCGCGGGGGGGGGGGGGCCGCCCCCCGGGGGGCGGGGGGGGGGGGGGGGGGAGGAGTCGGACCGGGTTAGCACGGTCGCGAACGATCCGTGACTTCCATGGTGTACCCGAGCACCTGCCCAGGCAAACCCACGCGCTGGAGTTTGAGCCGAATGGAGGCCCCCTATGCTCAGCCTTGTGGAAAACCGCTTCTCGCCGCGCACCGCCGCCTTCTTCGACCTGGACAAGACGGTCATTGCGAAGTCTTCGACGCTGGCCTTCAGCAAGTCCTTCTATCAAGGCGGCCTGATCAACCGCCGCGCAGTGCTGCGCACGGCGTACGCACAGTTCGTGTTCCTCGCCGGAGGTGCGGATCACGATCAGATGGAGGGGATGCGTGAGTATCTCTCCGCGCTCTGCAAGGGATGGAACGTGGCGCAGGTCAAGGAGATCGTCGCCGAAACCCTGCACGACCTGATCGACCCGATCATCTACGACGAGGCAGCCACCCTCATCGAGGAGCACCACGCCGCGGGACGTGACGTGGTGATCGTCTCCACGTCGGGTGCCGAGGTGGTGGAGCCCATCGGCGAGTTGCTCGGTGCCGACCGGGTCGTGGCGACCCGGATGGTCGTCGGTGACGACGGCTGTTTCACGGGCGAGGTCGAGTACTACGCCTATGGCCCGACCAAGGCCGAAGCCGTCAAGGAGCTGGCCGCGTCGGAGGGGTACGACCTCTCCCGCTGCTACGCGTACAGCGACTCCGCCACCGACGTCCCGATGCTCGAGTCGGTCGGCCACCCGCACGCCGTCAACCCCGACCGGACCCTGCGACGCGAAGCCGGCGCCAGGCAGTGGCCGATTCTCGTTTTCGATCGCCCGGTCCGGCTCAAGCAGCGACTGCCCACCTTCTCGCTGCCGCCACGTCCGGCGCTCGTCGCGGCTGCGGCCGTGGGAGCGGCTGCCGCCACCGCCGGGCTCGTCTGGTACGCCGCGCGGCGACGAGGGCCGCGTCGCCATCTCCGCGCTGGCGACCGGGCTGGCCCAGGGCTGTGT
>NZ_JBSFVR010000773.1:0-1014 GCF_053592415.1 Streptomyces sp. NPDC002690
CGAAGGCCCGGATCGAGATGATCCGGGCCTTCGCTGCTTGCGGTCCTGACGGGATTTGAACCCGCGGCCTCCACCTTGACAGGGTGGCGAGCACTCCAAACTGCTCCACAGGACCTTGCTGTTGTTCTTCGCTTCCGTACTCTCGTCCGGCTGCGAAACAGGACTGTACAGGAGGTCGGCGGGCCAGGTCGAATTCACCTGGAGTGACCGCCCGCTCACACCCCGGGGAGGGGTGTGAGCGGGCCGGATTCCTACGGTGCGGCGGCGTCGATCGCCTTCACGATCCGCTTGTCCGACACCGGGAAGGCGGTCCCCAGCGCGTGCGCGAAGTAGCTGACCCGCAACTCCTCGATCATCCAGCGGATGTCCAGGACCTCCTGCGGCACCGGCCGCCCCTTGGGCAGCTGTTCCAGCAGCCAGGCGTACTCGTCCCGCATCTCGTGGACCTTCTCCATGCGCGTGGTGTCGCGCTGGACGGAGGTCGGCATCTGCTGGAGCCGGCGGTCCGCGGCCACGAGGTAGCGCATCAGGTCCGGCAGTCGGCGCAGCCCGGTCGCGGTGACGAACCCGGCCGGTACGAGGCGCGCCAGCTGCTCGCGCACGTCGGCGACGTTGCTCACCAGCGTCAGGCTGTTGGTGGCCTTCAGGCGGCGCTCACAGGCTTGCCAGGCGGCCAGGATCTGCTGGACCTGGCCGATCGTGCGGACCGTGAGGTCCACGAGGTCGGCGCGGACCTTGTCGTACAGGGTCGTGAACGACGCCTCGTCCCAGGCGGGGCCGCCGTGGGCGGCGATAAGGCGGTCGGCGGCGGCGGTGGCGCAGTCCTCGAAGAGCGCCTGTACCGAGCCGTGCGGATTGCGCGACAGGGCAAGCTTCTGCTGGTTGGTGAGCTTGTCCGAGGCGAACTTCGCCGGGTTCACCGGGATGTTCAGCAGGATGAGCCTGCGGGTGCCCCGCCACATCGCCTGCTGCTGCTCGGCCTCGGTGTCGAAGAGCCGGACGGCCACCGTCTCG